>DYRX01000158.1 GCA_020718525.1 Victivallis vadensis | reverse complement strand
ATTTAGGAAACAGGACACTAGATGAGCGACGCGGCAGAAGTCATAAGAGTCATGAGAAAACTGAGAATCTGTGCGGAGCTTCAGCTTCCCGGTGATAGTTTTTCAGCAAAATAATGTAATTATTTATCTGAAAAACTATAGATTGGATCTACTGGATTTTAAGCACGACAAAGAGCTTCCGCCTGCCGTCGCTGACATCGAAGAGAATCGGCTTCCCCTTCTTTTTGTCTATCGCCTTCAGGAGATCTTCCCTATTTGAGACTTTGACCTTGTTCACAGCGAGAATTTTCATGCCGGGCTTGAGACCTGAAGCTTCAGCGCCTGATCCTGGAAGAATTTCGGTGATGCTGAGAGCTCCGTCCTTTTCTTCAATGCGCAATCCAAGTTTTCCAAGAACTTTGTCCGCGCCATTCGAAAGTCCGCCAATTTCCATGCCGTCTGGATTTTGGAGTTCAGGAATTATCTCCAATTCCATTTCCTTTCCGTTTCTCAAAATTTTAAACAGTACAGCTTTTCCTGGCTTTTTGCCGGCGACTTCAAACTGCAAGTCCCTAGGAGTTTCGAGGGCTTTGCCATCAATGGACAAGATTATGTCGCCAGGCTCGATTCCTCCCTTGTCCGCAGGGCTCTGCGCCATGACTTCCCTCACGAGTATTCCGTTTTCGGCGTTGAACTGCTCCTTTGTTTCGGGGTCAAGAGCTTCCATGGCAATTCCGATCCAGGGGCGCGTGACCTCCCCTTTGCTCTTCAACTGCTCAACAACGTCTGAAGCCATGTTGCTTGGTATTGCAAAGCCCAGACCGATGTTTCCCTCCGACGCTCCGGAAGTGAAGATCACATCATTGACGCCGACCACCTTCCCCTCGATGTTCAGAAGAGGACCTCCGCTGTTCCCCCTGTTGATTGAAGCATCGGTCTGTATGTAGTTTTCATAGGCGTTGAGACCGACGCTTCTTCCAGTCTGACTAACAATGCCGACGGTCATAGTGTAGTCCAGATTGTATGGAGCTCCTATCGCAATCGCCCAGTCTCCGACTTTGACCGAGTCGGAATTTGCAAATTCCAGAAAGGGAAACTTCTCCGTGCCTTCGATCTTCAGAAGAGCAAGGTCTGTCTTCGGATCGGTCCCCTTCACTTCTACCTTGTATTCCTTGCGATCCTTGGTGCGGACGATTATCTCATCCATTTCGCTGACGACATGATTATTTGTGACAATGTATCCGTCGGCAGATATCAAAAAGCCGGAGCCCTTAGCCTCGACATAGGGATTAGGCTTCGGCTCCTTCTTTCCCTTCTCCCTGTTTTTACGGTAGCGGTCGAAGAAATGTTCGAAAAAGGGCGCTGGCCCTGTGTTTTCAAGCTCCTTTTTTGTGCTTATGACAACGACACATGGAAATGCTTTTTCGGCGACATCGTTGAATGCATTTTGAATGCTCACGGCTTTGTCAAGATCACCGGCATCTCCCACTAATGCGGCAATTCCTAGACTCGCGGACAAAGATGCGGCGAGAATCAGAGCTCGGCCCGCGCTGAAGCTGGAGATCTTCTGCGAAATGCAAACGGCATTGTTTCTTTTCATTTTCCCCTTCATAAATAATATCATGTTACTTCAGTCCTCGCTTTATCAGGATCGCCGTCAGTATCGAAATCGGCATCGTCCCCTGTTCAAAGCGATCCCCATTTCCATAGCGATCCGGATTCAGCTCCAGACTGCGGTGTTCTTCGCTGAATTCTTGTGCCGAATAAGACATGGCAAACAATTGAAAAGTTCATTGCATACGATTTGATTTTCATAAAAACGCATAGTATTTTATAGACCCGACAGAAGGCATTTGGGTCTGACTGTCGTAATTCAACAGTATTTAGAACAAAACAGAGAACAGAGAGGGGACTCAATTATGTTGCCATTGCTTGTCGTTTTAGGTGTGATGGCTGGGATTGCCTTTGTGCTTGCGCTTTGGTTTTTCGGAACCTACAATTCACTGGTTTTCCTGAGAAATCAGGCAAAGAACTGCTGGGCGCAGATTGATGTCCAGCTCAAGAGGCGCCACGACCTCATCCCCAATCTTGTCGAAACCGTGAAGGGCTATGCCGGACACGAAAAAACAACGTTCGAGGCTGTTGTCAATGCCAGGAATGCCGCGTTGCAGGCGAACGGAGTAGCACAGCAGGCTAAGGCGGAAGGAGAGCTCTCCGGCGTTTTGTCGAGGCTTCTCGCTCTTTCCGAGGCATACCCCGACCTTAAGGCGAATCAAAATTTTCTCTCCCTCCAGGAAGAGCTATCCTCAACAGAGAACAAGATATCCTTCGCCCGTCAGGCATACAATGACGCAGTCATGCAATACAACACGAAAATCCAGATGATCCCGTCGAACATTGTGGCAGGATTTGGAGGATTCTCGGCTATGGATCTTTTCGAACTCGCCGATCAGACCCAGCGCGAAGTGCCAAAAGTAAAGTTCTGAAATAATAATATCAACGTAGAGAGGATTTGAACCATGAAAAGACTGATTTTGCTCGCCGCGTTTGCAGTGTTCAGCTTCCAGATGGGGGCACAGGAAGCCCCAGCCGAACTTGACGACGACATGCCACAGCCATATACCGGACCTCAGCCGGGCACGCCGGAATTCAAGGAGAAGTTCGGGGACATGGGAATGCCACAGCCATATACCGGACCTCAGCCGGGGCAGCCCGGATTCGATCCGACGCTCCTTCCGCCTCCGCCTTCCCTTCCAATGGATGATGACGCCTCCAGCGATGAAGCCGAAACTGCCCCAGCGCCTGAATCCGCCGCAGGCGAGGATGGAATCGAAGGACCTGCCGACAAGATCGCCAAGTTGAGCGACGAAGAGAAAAAGCAGTTGAAGAAAGACCTCGAACTCGTGAAACAGCAGAGGGCGGCGCTTGTGAAAAAGCTGATCGAAATGAGAAAAAAATACGGTTTTGTTCCTGAAGACATGAAGGACATTCTGGAAAGAAAGAAGGGCTCGTCCAAGCCAAAGAAGAAGCCACTGCCGCCCGGACTCGCACCAGTTGGGGACGCAGCTCAGGTCGAGCCGCCAAAGCCGCCTGCTCCAGGAGAAGAAGATCTTCCTGAGAACCTCCCCCTCATGCCGAAAGTGAAAAAATCGGAAAAATGAGCAAGTCCACTCCGTTTTTCATCGCCTCTGCGGCGCTGGCATTCTTCCTGACTGCCTGCGTAAGCCCCTACTATGCGCCGGAGCTTTCTGCGAAGTTCGCAAAGCAGACGCTCCGCGTGGGCATATGCCCCGATTTCCCCCCCCTGATATTCAGGCAAAATGGAAATATTGATGGCATTGAAGCCAATCTTTCGCAGAGAATCGGCAAAATCCTGGGTGCTGAAATCATTTACGTCGAAAAGAGTTGGAATGATCTGATCCCCTCCCTGGAAAAAGGCGAATTCGATGTGATCATGTCCGGCATGACAGCGACAAAGGAGCGCTCCGAGCGCGTTCTTTTCACCAAGCCCTACAAACGCGTTGGACAGATGGCCATAATGTGCACATCGAACATCGCAAAGTTTTCAACCGTGGAGAAAGTCCTTGCGACAAGAGGAAAGGTCGGATTTCTACAGGGAACGACGGGCGAAACATTTGTCAAAGCCTCCTGCAAAAATGCAGAGAAAGTTCCTCTGCAGAATGCGCAGGAAGCAGAATCATATCTGCTCAACGGCAAAATTGACCTTTTCATCTCGGATGCGCCAGTCATCTGGGTAATGTCTAGCTCGGATCTGACTCCACTCTGCGTCCCCCTCACGGAAGAGTATCTTGCCTGGGCTGTCCGGAAAAATGACACTAGACTTGCATCAATACTCGACGCATGTCTGGACAAAATGAAGGCAGACTCATATCTTTCCGAGGTTGAATCCGCCTGGGTGCCTGAGTTCATCCGGAATGCGGAGGCAAAGTGAAAAGAAGCGCCAAGCTCTCCCGAAAGACGAAGGAAACAGAAATCTCCGTAGAAATTGGGCTGGACGAAGGCTCTCCCGTTTCGATAGACAGCGGAATCCCGTTTTTAGACCACATGCTCGAGCTCTTCGCCAGGCATGGAGCTTTTTCTCTTTCAATCAAGGCAAAAGGCGATTTGCACATTGACTGCCATCACACAATCGAGGATCTTGGACTGGTGCTCGGAAATGCACTAGGAGAGGCGCTCGGGGAAAAGCGAGGCATCGCCCGCTATGGATGGGCACTTCTTCCAATGGATGAAGCACTCGCCATGGTCTCCATTGACATCTCAGGAAGGCCGCATTTGAGCTATTCAGTCGAGTCTCCGGCATCCCAGGTCGCGGGAATTGATCCGAGGCTTTTTCACGAATTTTTCCAGGCACTGGTTTCAAATTCCAGAATGACACTCCACATCAAGCTTCTGGCGGGCGCGGAGGCTCACCACGCATTCGAGGCGATATTCAAATCATTCGCGAAGGCATTGCGTCAGGCGGTTTCAATCTCCGCCCAGAATCCCAATGAAATTCCTTCCACAAAAGGAATTCTGTGAATTGGGGCAAGGCAATGCGTCCTCTTGCTCTCATCCTTCTTTGGGGGCTTGTTTACCTGCCATCACTTGGTCTTCAGGAAATCGCATTCGACGAGCACAAGCGGATTCTTCCTGCCATTGGAATGATGGAAAGCTCGAACTGGGTGCTTCCCGAACTTGCCGGAGAGGATTATTTCAAGAAGCCGCCCCTGATCAACTGGATGATAGCTTCCTCCTTCATCGCCTTCGGAGAAAGAAGCGAGCTTGCCGCCAGGCTCCCATCCGCATTGGCAGTGCTCTCATTCGCACTGCTTCTTCTCTTGCTTAAACCCCCGTTCCTCAACCGGGATTCAGGTTTTGTCGCGGCACTCCTATTCGTCACAAGCGCGTCTGTCATTATGAAAGGGAGGCAGGCTGAAATTGAGGCCGCCTACACATCCATCACTGGCGCGTCAATATGTGTCTGGATCTCCCTCAGAAGCCTATCAAAGAAAAATCTCGCATATCTCTTCGCGTTCATACTGCTCGGTTTCGGGCTGCTTCTAAAAGGCCCCATGATACTGCTTTTCTTCTACGCTGTCGCCATATCCGTGCTCGCATCTGAAAAGTCCCTGAAAGAGCTTTTATCTCCGCGGCATTTTCTAGGCATTGCCCTGATGCTCGCAATTTTTCTTGCCTGGGCGCTGGAAGCCCATGAGGCGAAAAAAGCCGCGGATCAATTGCTCGGGAACTCGGCTCCCGCCGCCGAACAGGCAGGAATCGTAAAAACATGGATCAAGGAGCTCAAACTGAGGTTTGTTGACAACATGAACCCCCTGAAATGGGCCGGGAATGTCCTGTCAGCGCTATGCAGTTTCGCACCTTGGATAATTCTGGCACCCCTAATGTGGAGCAAGGAAAAGCTTTCGATGATTCCTGAAAAAGACAGGCCATTTTTCAGGGCATGCAGAAATGGAATAGTGATTGCCTTCTGCCTGGTCTGCCTCATGCCCGGAACCAGGGCGCGATACTCAATGCCAGCAATCTCCTTCGTCTGCCTCCTCCTCGGATGGCTCCTCTCCTGTCAGCCTCCCGATTCCTGCACCTCCATTCAAAAATATTGGAAAAAAATTCTAAGCATCCTCTTCCCAACCCTCGCCGTGGCATTCGCAATCGGCGCCATCGCCGCCGCAATCATTTTCATCTTGAAAAATTTTGACGGATTCCTTTCCGCATTCAATTCCTGGAAAATCCTGCTCCTCGCGCTTGCCGCATGCGCAATTGCGAATTTCGCAAACATACTTTGGCTGAAAACAAGAAAATGCCCGGAAATCGGCATTTTGAGGCTGGTCTTTTTTTCCGCGCTCCTGACGGCGTGCGTATCGCTTTTTTACTCGACAATTCTCCTTCCTCCCATTTCAGTCGAATCGCCATACCGACGCATCGGTGCGGCAATCAGGCAAAATGTTTCTGAATCAGACAGACTCTACGCACATAAAGTCGGAAGCGAGCATTTCCTTTTTTATCTCGACAATCAGCCGAAACATCTGAAAAAACTTCGCGATCTTCCAGACGATGCAGTATATTATCTCATCGAAAAAGATGAATACGACGAAAATAAAATCTATCCTTTTTTCACAACAAGGGAGCCGCAGACATTGGCGGAGCTCAAATCCGACAAGAGAAGCTTCTATCTGCTGAAATTTGGACAAAAATATGAAAATAAGGCAGGCAAGTGATCGTCAATGAAATTTCAGTCTAAAAAATTGCTGGTAATCGGCGCCGGGACCGCTCAGGAGCAGGGAATCAGGAGAGCCAGAGAGCTCGGATGCATTGTCACCGCAATAGACGCAAACCCGAACTCGCCCGGCTTCATATGTGCAGACAAGCACGCTGTCATTGATTTTTCCAATCTTGAAAAAGTCGTCGAATTTGCATCCGGCAAGGACTTCGACGGAGTCATGACTTTCTCCTGCGACGCCGCCCTTCATTCCGTCGCTGAAATCGTTGAAAGATTCAATTTGCCAGGACTCAATCACCGCATGGTGGATTCGGCTCTGAACAAATACAAGCTCAGACAAAACTGCGCGAAGGCGGGAATTCCGGGTCCGCGCTTTCTGCCGGTGAATTCATTTGACGAGGGATTGTCGGCGTGCAGAGAAATCGGTTTTCCGTGCGTGATAAAGCCAATGGACAGCTCAGGCAGTCGTGGTGTTTCCCTGCTCTCTTCGGAAAAAGATTTCCCCTCCGCCTATTCTCTGGCGTCTAACTATGCCAAGAGCGGCGTCATGCTCGAATCTTTCATGGAAGGAGTGGAGTCAAGCGTCGAGGGCTTTGTGCTTTCAGACGGAGTCCACATCGAGGCGTTCTCGGACAAGATCCGCACCAAACCTCCATATCTTCTCGACACCGATGTCATATTCCCCACAGCATATGAAGGCGAAAAACTCGAAGCAATGAGGGCGATGGCCGTATCCGTGATGGAATGCCTCAAACTCAATCCCACGCCATTTCACATGGAAATGATGATGACTCCCGATGGCCCCCGCCTAGTCGAGGTCGGACTGCGCGGTCCCGGATTCAAAGTCTTCTCGCATATAATTCCGAAAGTGAGCGGCTTCGACGTCCTCGCCGCAAACATTGCAATATCCCTCGGGGAGAATCCACAATTCCACTCCGCCCAGGTCTGCGCCAGCGTAATAAAATTCATAGCAGGACAAGAAGGAACAGTCAAGACTATTTCTGGTGTGGACGACGCCAGGCGCATCGAGGGTGTGGATGAAATTGAAATATATGTCAAACCCGGAGACAGGACGCGTGCACTGAAATCTGGCTCCGACAGGATCGGACACATTCTCGCCTACGCAAAAAACCGAGCAGATGCAATCTCCGTCGCAAATCATGCCGCATCCATAATTCAAATAGCCTATGCCTAGAAAATGCCTCGCATTCACTTGGAAAGCTGTTCATATAGACAGGCACGGAGGAATTGATCGGAAAATATTTCCGAACTTAGGATTGCGCAAGAAGAAAAACAAAAATGCAAGCCCAAGCAAGCCGAGCTCAAACCATGAGAATACTGATGCAATCGCATTGGAGGACTGTCAGAATGCTTCGCATGATTGCATGTTTTTTCCACATCCTTTGCTTCGGATTGCCCTCATTCCAGACAGTCTCCGGCGAGCCATCACCCCCATTCAAAGAATCCCCGCTGGGATATTTGACTGCAGACGCTGAGATTGCAGTGCCAGCTCCGCAAAAGAAGCTTTTCATTGTTCCGCAGGCGCGCCTCCGCCTCTTGAATCAGACCGACAAGGCCGTTGAAGCTCTCGCAATTGTGAATTCATACGGAATTCTCTGCGAAATCCCTAAGTATGTTAAATTCTTGAAGATCATGGAGCTTTCAGAAGACGGGAAAACTATTTTCTTCAGAGGCGGGCTCGAGGCTAAAACGGTCCCGATACGCATTGATTCCGGATCTGAGCTTCCAATCGAAGAAACAACAAAAACATCCTGGATTGTCAAATGCAGGGAGGATGAAACAGAATTTCTTCTTGCGGTCCCCAGGGACACTGAAGGAATATCTTTTTCTGAAATGAGCCGCTTCGCGAAATTCGCAGAATCTCAAAAAGCAAAGGGCTTAGTCAAATACAAGGACAGCTGGCTCCCCGCCAAGGAGGCTGAAAAGAAGATTGCCTTGGAAACAAACGAGGAGGAAAAAAATGCCAGGCTCTTCGAAACGCTCAAGACTGCCGCAGATAGGGGACGCATCATTCTTGCGGACGGCACTGCGCTAAAGGGCACCAAGAAAGGATCGGATTCAGAAAAGATTTATTTCTCCTCGAACGGCAGGGACTTCTCACTCTCTCCACATGACATAATGGACATCAGCCCAGGCGAAATGTTCGCTGAGTCTCTCATCCTCGATTCAATTGAACTTTTATCCGACGGACTTGCAAAGGAGGATGCCAATCCTGCCGAAGCGGCCCTGAGCTACTCGAATGCAAAAAAAATCGCCCTGGACATAAGGCCAGCTTCGCCGGAGCAGTCTGGACGGGTCGGGAAGCTTCTGCAAAAAATTGACTTGGAGTCAAAGAAGCTAGAGCAGAAGCTCAGCTCAGAAGGCTTTACGATCTATGACTACAGCATTCAGCCGACAGATGCTCTGAAGCGACATCTTGAGGCTGGCGACATTCTTCTCAAACGCCTTTACTGGGTCAGCCCGGATCAGATCTGCAAAAGATGTTCAGGAACCGGTCTCGCGCCATGTCCGGAATGTGGCGCAAGCGGAAAGATCATCAAGCCTTGCCCCCATTGCAAGGATGGAAAAATCCCCTGCAAAATATGCGGAGGAAGCGGCGAAAAGAAATGCTGGATTTGCAAAGGAAGCGGAATCCTCTGGAAAAGATGCCCGACCTGCGGAGGAAGCGGATCGGTCGTTGACTATTCCATCACATCCTATCCCTGGAGCTTTTCCAGCCAGGTCGTCGTATCGAACAGAACGCCCGTCGTCTACATGAACTACCAGCCGTGCTGGTCATATTGGGGAGGAACGACAACAAGCCGCTGTCCTGTCTGCAATGGCAGTGGACAGATCGAAATTGACTGCTGGAACTGCAATGGAACCGGCCTGGTTCCTTGTCCCAAGACTCAGGACTGCGAGTTTTGCAAGGGGAAGGCCTTCATCGTCGAGCGCTGTCCAACATGCAGAGGACGCAGGCAAATCACATGCCCAGACTGCGCCGGCAAGGGCTTTTCCGGAGATGTCAAAAAAGATACGGAAGACAGACCGGCAGGCGGAGGATTTTCTAACTCGCCCGTCTCCGTTCCAGTCTTCTGACTAGACTTCCTTACCCGTATGGGGGAATTTATAGTTATATGGAAAATGCATGTGTCGGATTTGCTTCAATCGGGGTCGCTATCGGAATCGGAATCGATGCATGGGAATAATATTCGATTCCGATCCCGATAAATTGCAACAACAGCAAATTCCACGAATCAGGAGTTCTGACCTCTTATCTCCGGGATCCAAAGGCGCGGATCAATCACCGTCCAGCGACAAGCTCTGGCCAAGCAGTCCAAATAACTCCACTCCGTGTTTCTCTTCTCATTTTTAATTTTGCATTTCGGGGGATGCTTTCTCAGGCTGAAGGCCTTACATTCCATAGCCTAGGGCAACGCCCT
>DYRX01000157.1 GCA_020718525.1 Victivallis vadensis | reverse complement strand
GATGTTTTGCCGTCCATGGATAATTAGCTCAATTTGAACTTTAATTAGAATTAGTACGCCACTTTCGCCGAAAGTGGCACGAGGCTCTTTCGGCGAAAGAGCCATACTTCATTCCGCAACCAGAATGTCAATTTTCACGCTAAACGAGTATAAATCGGAAAATGGATCGGCTGTCTGGAAAATGTCGTAAAACATTTCCCATAGGAATCAGCGACTGATTCCTGATATAGTTTTTCAAGGAAAATAAATTCACAATTTGAATTTATTAAAATGAAAAACTATAGGAAAGACTGATTTTTTCCCCTTGCGGATTCTTCCAATGCCGTATATGGTAGGCAACTCTTTTTTTGGCACCGTCATTGTTGTCTAGGGATAAGCAATGCACAACGGAGAATGAAATGACCTACGTTTTTACTGGACTTGGAGTGGTCATGGGCGTATCGCTCGTGTTTTCAATGTTTTATGAAGGATTTACTACGATTAACATTCATCTGACAGCTTATGGCTTCATCCTGGCCGGTCTCGGCTATCTGATAGAGCTGATCAAAAAACGCGAAAGCAATCTGGACACCAACATCGAATACATCATTGACAAGAAGATGAAAAGCATATCCGAGGAGACTCGCCAGATCAGGCTAATGATGCTGAAGCTTGAAGACCGCAGGATACAGAAGGAAATCGAGGCAAGCGTTGGAACTGTCCCCAAAAAATAACCAGCCTTGCGCGATGCCGCTTTTCGACACACACTTCCACTGCGACAAGCTGGAGATTTCCCCGCAGGATTATCTGCTGGAGGCGCGCTCCGCCGGAACGGAATATTTCCTGGCATCCGGATTCGATCTCGAAAGCAGTCGCTCCAGCCGCAAATTCTGCGCAGAAACCGAAAATTCATGGTTTTCGGCAGGAGTCCATCCCCATGACGCGGACAAATTCGACGGCGACATGGGCGGATTCACTGAACTCGCCAAAGACGCGAAATTTGTGGCAGTCGGAGAAACAGGCCTCGACTACTACTACGACCATTCCGACAGAAAAAAACAAATCTCCGTTTTCGGGACAATGCTTGATTTCGCGCTTTCGTTGTCCCGCCCGGCAGTAGTCCACTGCAGGGGAGCTGAGAACGATGATCAGGCATATTCGGACGCCTACGGGCTTCTCAAGGATTTTTCCGGCATGGGAGGCAGATTTGTTCTCCACTGCTATGCCGGAAATGCTGGCTGGACAGATAAATTCGCATCAATAGGCTCCTATTTCGGAATATCAGGAATCATCACATTTCCTAAGGCGGAAAACATCAGAACCGAGCTCAGACGGATGCCGCCCGACCGGATTTTGCTTGAGACTGACGCCCCATACCTGGCACCGGTCCCGTTCAGAGGGAAAAAAAACAAGTCCGCCTATCTGATCAAGACTGCGGAAGCTCTCTCCGCGTGTTTTGGCACAAATCTCGAAAAAACTGCATCTATAACGACGGCCAATGCATTCTCCCTATTTAAACTGAAGGACAAATTCCAATGCAAAAAGACGATCTGATCTGGAATGCCAAATGGATCTTGTCTCCTGCATGTGGTGGGCCGCGAACATGCCCCCCTGCGGGATACCTCCGCAAAATTTTCTCCAGCAAAGGACAGATTGGCAAAGCCGTCCTCCATATTACGGCTCTCGGTCTTTACCGTTGCGAGATCAACGGCAGGCGGATTGGAGACCATGAGTTCGCCCCCGGCTGGACAAACTACCGCAAGCGAGTTTATTTTCAGTCCTACGACGTGACGGGGAACATATCCTCCGGCGATAACGTAATTGGCGTCATACTCGGTGACGGATGGTATTCCGGCCATATCGCTGAAAAGGATCGCCAGTATTATGGAGATAGGCCTCGTCTCCTTGTGCTACTTGAAATCTTTTCCAAGGACGGGAAAAAGACACTGCTAGTCTCGGATGAAACCTGGAAGACAAGGACAGGTCCAATACTTGAAAACGACCTGATCATGGGCGAAGGCTACGATGCGAGGCTGAGTCTTGGGGACTGGTCATCTCCCGGCTATGACGATGCCGCCTGGCTTTCGGCAATGACAGCTCAAGATCCTGGAATTGTGATTGAACGCTCTGCCGCCCCTCCGGTCCGCCGCATTCTTACGCTTTCGGCGAAAAGCGAAAAAAGGCATGGTCCGGATTGGATAAGGAAAAAGAGGCGCATATACGATTTTGGCCAGAACATCACAGGAAGGGCGATGATAAAGGTCAGGGCTCCGAAGGGGACGAATCTTGTGATCCGTCACGCCGAAGTCCTGAATCCGGATGGGACTCTGTATACGGAAAATCTGCGCAGTGCGCGTGCCACCGACTATTACACCTGTGCAGGAAGCGGCGAGGAAATATGGGAGCCCTTATTCACATTCCATGGATTCCGATACGTCGAAGTGAATGGTCTTGCAAATGAGGATTTCTGCGAGGTCTCCGGAGTCGTGCTTCACTCCGACACTCCGCCCACAGGAAGATTCAAGTGCTCTCACCCGCTGATCAACCAGCTTCAGAGCAACATACAATGGGGACAAAGAGGCAATTTTCTCGATGTTCCCACCGATTGCCCCCAGCGCGACGAGCGCCTCGGCTGGACAGGGGACGCCCAGGCATTCATACGCGCCGCATGCTTCAACATGGATGTCCGAGGATTCTTCCACAAATGGCTCAAGGACATCCGCGACGCCCAGGAGGAAGCCGGAGGCGCAGTCCCAAACACCGCACCATTCACTTCATCCTTCGGAGCAAGCGGAGAAGACGCCGGCTCGGGATGGGCTGACGCCGCGCTGATCTGCCCTTGGACCATATATCTCTGCTACGGGGACATCGAGATCCTGCACGAGAATTATGAGAGCATGAAAGCCTATATCGAGTATCTCGGGAAAAACAAGGTGAAGGATAATATCCGTTCCCATCCGGACCTGGACGAATGGGGCGGATTTGGCGACTGGCTCGCCCTTGACGGAAGCGGCAGGACAGACGGCGGAACTCCCAAGGACCTGATAGGGACTGCATTCTACGCGAACGATGCCGACATCATGGCAAAGACGGCAAATCTGCTCGGAAATGCAAAGGACTCAGCAAGATACAGATCTCTCCATAGGAAAATAGTCGAGGCTTTCCAGAGGCGCTTCATCACAATGGACGGGCTTGTCGCCGGAGGGACTCAGACATCCTATGTCCTAGCCCTGCACTTTGGACTTGTCCCTGAGAAGCTAAGAAAACAGACAGGCCGCGAGCTTGTGCGCAAAATCGAGCAGAACGGAATGCGTCTCGCAACCGGCTTCCTTGGAACGCCTTATCTGCTCCATGTCTTGGAATCCGTGGGCAGGCTTGACATCGCCTACAAGCTTCTGGAGCAGGAGGCATTCCCCTCCTGGCTATTCCCGATCAAGAACGGGGCGACAACAATCTGGGAGCGATGGGACGGATGGACTCCCGAAAAAGGCTTCCAGTCAAAGGATATGAACTCCTTCAACCATTACGCATATGGCGCTGTCGGCGACTGGCTCGCCTGCACGGTCGCCGGCCTGCAGTTCGACCCGGAAAATCCGGGCTACAGCCATATTATCTTCAAGCCGCGCCCCGGAGGAAGCATAAGCTGGGCGGAAGCCTCCCTGCTGACCGTCTATGGCAAGACATCAATCGCCTGGAAACTCAAGGGAGACAAGCTCAATCTCGACATAGTCGTCCCGCAAGGAGCCAAGGGGACGCTCTCTCTGTCGAAGGAATGGGAAAGCACGATTTCCATATTGAAGCCAGGAAAGCACAGCATGACAGTCACTAGGAATTAGACTGCCCCCGTCTTTGTCCATCTTCAGACTGAAACAAAAAACGGAGTCTAATCCTGCCATCCGAGGATTTTTGCCACGTTCGGAATTACGGGGCTGACAAGCTTTTTAATCGCAAGCGCATATTCGCGAATTTCCCATTGGGCGTGTTCGCTGTCCCTGAGCTCGAGAAAATGAATGAGGTTGTTGAGGTCAACCGTCGCCCAGAATGTGACCATCATGTTCTGGGGAAGGACCGCTCTCGCCTGCTCTCTGCAGACACCCTTGGCGAGAAGCTCATGATAAAGCTTCAAGGAGCGGTCGTTGTGCTCCTTCATCATTGTTCTGAATTCTCCAAAGTCGCAATTCTCCCACTCGACTGATGCCTGCCTGTTCACAGGAGCCTGCTTTCTAAGCTTCTCCGGCAGATAGAACTCCAGGTCTATCTCCGTGTATCTCCTCGATATCTCGTTGTAGGACCAGGTCCTGTGGCGGTGCCACTGACCTCTCACAAAGAGAGGACAATGAACGCTGAAGGTGAAGACGATATGCTCGAGAGGGCTTGTGTGTTTGTTCTTGATCAGATAGTCCAGCAGGACAATGTCGTTCTCATCCATGCTTTCCTTCATCTTGCCGAACGAGACCCTTGCCGCGTTCAGAATCGTCATTTCGGTGCCGAGCTGATCAATGAGCCCGACCCAGCCCTGCCCGTCAAGCACCTTGACATGCTTCGAAGGCGGAATATTTATTTTCTTCATCCTTGATGCTCCTCTATAAACGATGATGTCAAATCCTTGCCCTAACGGAGGCAAAGATACCGTTCCTGTCAAAAATAGCAAGACCCCTTTTCACATATGAACAGTCTCGCATGTACGATATTTTTATTGCAGGCGTTGACGCAGACTGGAGTCCGGAACAGGCTTCGCTGTTGCTATCCTCGATGTCAGCGCATTGAGATGGGATTCGACTGCCGAGGCGAGCCCTTTGAAATTGTAGCCGCCCTCAAGGACTGAAAGGATTCGCGAGTCGCAGTGCTCCTCGGCGATTTTCATGGCTATTTTGCTGAGCTGGAAAAAGCCCTGGTCGCTCAGCGAGAATTTTCCGAGAAGGTCGCCTGATCTAGAGTCGAACCCGGCGCTTATGATCAGAAAGTCAGGCTTGAAGCTATCTGCGGCGGGAAGAAGGATCTTGTTGAATGCCGAAATGAATTCCGAATCTCCTGCTCCCTCCGGCATAGGCACGTTGATGTTTGCGCCGATTCCTGCGCCCGAGCCTTTTCGGTGTTCAAATCCAGTCCATGGAAACGCGTCAAGCTGGTGGCAGGAAAAATAAAGCACGTCTGGATCGTCATAGAAAATGTCTTCGGTGCCGTTTCCGTGGTGATAATCCCAATCTGCTATGAGTATTCGTCTCAGCCCCTTTTTCTGGAGATATCTTGCGGAAACGGCGGCATTGTTGAAGTAGCAGAATCCGAAAGGTCCTCCGTCCCGCGATGCATGGTGCCCCGGAGGGCGCAGGGCGCAAAAGGCATTGCGGACTTTTCCGCTGAGGATGGCGTCTGCCGCCGTCAGCGCGCCTTCGACCGCCAGCTTGCACACGTTGTAATTTGAAGCCATTGATTCAACTTTTTCGATGTGGGACTGAGAGTGAACCATTCTCAGCGCCTCCATTGTGTCTATCCTTGGTCCGGCTTCGATTCTTTCAAGTCTATCCGAAATGGGACATGAATCAATTTTTCTCATAATTGCCTGAAGCCTGGAAGGAGATTCCGGCTCGTCCCCCGGAAGTGGAATATGCTTGAGATATTCTCTGCTGTAGACCATGGCGCTTTTCATTGCTAGCCCCCAGCTTGACGGTTGCAGAATTTCGGGCACAGATCGGATGCAAGTAATGCGCATCCTATTTGAGTCGCCTCCCTTTTTTTTGATTTGCCGCAGGATCTCCGGCATTCGGCTGAGGCGGATTCCCCATATTTGTGGGTATAGGAGCACCTATTGCCGCCAAGTCCTCCTCTTCTCCTGGCTTTGGCGGCATCGGCGGCGCCACTGTGCCAGGTTTTTGAGCCGGAAGTGCCGCCGCGGCACCCGGAGGAGCAGTCGGCTTCGCAGCGGGCGGTCCCGTGGCGATAAGCGTCGGAGTTTCCTTGAGTTTGGGAACGCTGGTGATCCTCTTTTGGGAAGCACTGTCATTCAGGTCAATTACTATTTCAAATTCAGTTCCGTTCTGCTCGAGCGTGACCTTGTCCTTCTCGATTGTTTTAACCAGACATCCGTTCGGCATTATTTCGTTCAGATAGAATACTCTTTTTTCTGTTTTTTTATCGGTCTTATCACTGCCTTTTTTAGACGGTGCTGTATCCTTTATTATCGCTCCGACCTTGCTTCCGTACTTGAATGTCCCCACCAATTCAAGATTGTCTTTTTTTGGTTTCTCAGCCGAAGCGGGCGGAGTTTCCGGCTTTTTTCCCCTCATAGGGTCAAAGAGATTTTTTTTGATGAAGCTGTCTGATGCTGGCGTCTTGATTGGCAAAGGCAGAGGGTTTTGCACGCTGTTGCTGGGAGCGCTGGGGGTCAGTCCGAGTATGGCATCTGGCTCAGGCTTCTGATGAACAAGATGCACAAAAACAGTGAGGGCAATGAGCATTAGTATCAGCGCATTGATAAATATCATAAAGCTTTTCATCTGAAAATCCGTTCTTTCACTGGGATTTTAAAAACCGCGCGGTTGAGACAGGGCAAAGTAGTGCAAATGTTCCATAAAATCAAGCCGTACAACAATTTTCTTTACCTTGTGCTGCTTTGTGGTCTTTGTGTGAGGGACAAGTTCTTGTCTCTAAACTTCGCTGAGCTGATGGTCTGACCCCGCGACCCTCCCAAAACAAGCATTTTTCCGAGTTTGCATGCTTTTGCTGTCTGCCATGCTCTGGCTGGTCGGTGTTTGCAATATGGAAAGCTGTAGAGTATGGATGTATGCTTTTTGTATTCTTTTCGGGATTCAAAACGGGGTAAAACGGGGTTTTGCCATATTGTCAAATATTCGTTGTAACTCGTTGATTTCATAGGGGATTAGATGGTGGGCGTAACTGGGCTCGAACCAGTGACCTTTACGATGTCAACGTAACGCTCTAACCAACTGAGCTATACGCCCTTGACCGAGGATCCGGACATGAGATTTCCCGGAATTCTGAGCGACATTCCGAAGAAACTGTGCATTCGCCAGACAGGCGTTTAAAATGCATTTGATAGTTTTATTTTCAAGTTCCGGGGGAGAAAATATTCAGAAATTTTGAGGTATTGACAGAGAAAAAGTGCATCCGGGCCCGTCGCAGTTGTTCGACGCATGCAAGTCTCCTCCATGGAGTTCTGCGATTTTTTTCATTATCGGGAGGCTCAGTCCGTGTCCTTTGCCGTGGTGGTTTAAATCCGGCACGTTGAATTCATTGAAGATGCATGAATCACCGCTGTTTTTAAGCCCTTGTCCCTGATCACGGACGCTGATGCTCAGCTTTGATCCGGATTTTGCCGCGCAAATTTCGATCTGTGATTTTTCAGGGGAGTGAATTATTGAATTGATGAGCATGCACGAGAGGGAAAAATTGAGCAGGTCTTCGTCTGCGCGGATTTCACTTGATTCTGATAATCCGTCCAGTCTTGTTTTAATTCTGCGTTTTTTGAGCGGCACTGCATGTGTGTCCAAGATTTTATCGAGCAGAGCTCCGATCTGAAAATTTCTGAAATTTGGCTTGCGGGCGCCGCTCTTGAGCTCGTCGAGAATTATTATTTTTTCTACGAATTCCTGGAGCTGGATGCCCGAATTCAGGATATGGCTGGCGCTTTCAGCACCCTGTGCGGAGAGTTTTTCATTTGAAAGGAGGAGTTTTGCGAATCCGACGATTGAATTGAGCGGGGTTCTAGATTCGTGCGAGAAGAGGTTGAGCAGGGTCTCCTTTTCGGTTCTGATCTCCTCCGCGCTTTTCAAGCGGAGAAAAACTCTGACTTTTGCCAGAAGTTCTTCGGGTTCAAAAGGTTTTGCAAGATAGTCGTCTGCTCCAGACTCGTAGCCGGCAAGGCGTTCTGAAAGGCTTGTCTTTGCTGAGATGAGTATGACTTTGGTGAAGCGCTGAGTTTCAGAGTTCTTGAGTTTTCTGCAGACATGGTAGCCGTCAATCCCGGGGAGCATGATGTCAAGGAGCACGATATCAGGATGAAAAGACGACACCAGCGGGAGGGCTTCTTCTCCGCTTTTAGCAACCCTGAGCTCGAATTCCGGAGAGAGGATTTCCTGCAGAATTGCAATGTTCATTTTTTCGTCGTCAACCAGGAGTATCTTTTTTGCCGACATGTGTCGCCTTTTGCTGTTCTATTGGTATTGAGAACGAAATGCACGCGCCCCCTCCTCCATCAGGCGGTGTCTGAGCATAAATTGTGCCATTGTGGGCGACAATTATTTTTTTTGATATTGCCAGTCCAAGTCCTGTTCCGCCGCTTTTCCTTCCGGATTCGGACTGGAAGAACTCGTCGAAGATTCCGTCCCGGTCTTTTTCAGGTATGCCTGGACCATGATCGTGAATTCGGAGTGTCAGCATATCGGCTGTTCTCAAGAAGTCCGCATTTATTTCAGAGGATTCGGGGGCGAATCTAAGTGCGTTTCCGACTATGTTTCTGACGACTCTGACGATTTTTTCTCTGTCGAAGACTGCTTCGGTGCTGAAGTCCGGCTCGTCGCATTTGAAGCTCAATTTTTTTTCTTCGAAGGAAGCCTTCAGCTCTTCAAAGACCTGCATTGTCACTAGATGGAGGCTTGATTTTGAGAAATTGAGTTCGAGATTTCCAGAATTGATCTTGGCTATGTCCAGCATTTCGCCTATGATGGAGATGAGCCTGGAAGCGCTTTCGTTGATGATTCTGAAGTAGCTGGCGCATTTTTCCCTGTCTTCCGAGCGGCTTATTCCGAGCCTTGAGAAGCTCAATATCCCGTGGAGTGGAGTCCGCAGTTCGTGTCCAAGACCTGTGAAGAAGGAAGTCCGGGTTTTATTTATGCGTTCCAGCTCTTCGATGACAGTGTTTTTTTGTGAAACTGACTGCTGGAGATCCGAGTATGAAGACTGGAGGTGATCCGCCATTTTGTCGAAGGACTTGGAAAGAGTTCCGAGTTCATTTTCGAGAGGGGAATTGATTCTTGCGGAGAAGTCGCCGGAATCAAGTCGTTCTGTCGCCTTCAGTATTTTTGCGAGCGGGGAGCCAAGCTGTTTTTCGAGCAGGACAAGTAGAACGGCGAAAGCTATGAGCAAAGCGATCATTCCTGCGGCACCGATGAAATATTTTCCCTGATGTCCTTTGAAAACGTAGGGCATGAGCTCGACGTCAACAAGATCCGCGACGATCCAGCCACAGCTTTCAGCCTTGCCGCAGATGGCAAGGTAATTGCGTCCCATGGTGTTGATGGAGAGAATTTTTAAGCTTTCGCGGGAATCCACCGCATAGGCCTGGAGCAATTTAAATAGCGGCGTGGATTCGATCCTTCTTTTTTCGCGCCATTGGCTGAATGAGGCAAGGCTGTATGGAGCAAGATATTCGTTAGGCAGTCGAGTATAAGTGGACTGTCCGCTTTTGGCGTCGAAGACGATTCGTCCGCAATAGTTTGCGTTGAGCGTTTTGTCGTTGAAGAAAGAGAGGTCGAGGAAATCCGAGACATTCACTATTGCATATGCACTCGTCCTTGCCGAATGCCCTGACAACTGGGATTGGATAAGAGTGTAAAAGTTTTTATCCTGTCCGATTTTTTCGATTCCGCCACATTTGCACTGAGCCGAAGATGCATCATCGTCCATCCGCTCCGATGCTGTTCTAAGGAATGCTATCCGCTCTTTCTTGTTCA
>DYRX01000156.1 GCA_020718525.1 Victivallis vadensis | reverse complement strand
AGCTTTTCCGCCTGCCGTCATAGTATATGCTCCAGAATTTCCGGCAGAAATCCTTGCTGTTCAAACCTGAGAACGCCGGCGAGGAATGGAATTCAGAAATCGAAAAGGTGCAGGGAGTCTGATCCGACGTATAAGGTTTTGCCCCTGACTCAAGCCAGACATTCAGGCTTTCCTGTGCCGTGGCAATATTTCCGAGTGATGCCAGGATGAAGATCGCGAGAAGAAGATTTTTTTTCACTGTAAGGACTCCTTGACTTGATTTATTCCGAAGATGCGAAATGGCTACGAACGCGTATGAAACATCCTAAAACAGCACGTTTCATTTCGTGTTACTAATAACAATATTAAAAAAAGACCTGAATTTCAAGTCCTTCAGGAAAGAAAATTGAAAATAAATTGGATTTTGCTGGTTGGTCGTGCGGCTTCCTGCGAAATCAGGGGGCGTTCCCGGTATCATAGATGTCCCACTTTCATTTTCGGGATTATTTTTTTTGCAAAATCCGAGTTTTCCCATGTGCAAATCGTTTAGAACATGCTATTTTAGGCGTTCCCTTTACGTCAAAATGTTAAACAAATTTCGAACGAGGTAGGACTGTGGCTTACAAGATTGTCGTCTTTGTAAAACAAGTTCCGGACACGAAAAACGTCAGCGGAGAGGCGATGAAGCCAGATGGAACGGTGAACCGAGCCGCTCTTCCGGCGATTTTCAATCCGGAGGATTTGAATGCCCTTGAACTGGCTCTCCATCTGAAGGACCGCTACCAGGCGAAGGTCATTGTCGCGACAATGGGGCCGCCAGCCGCCGCAGAGGTCTTGAGGCAGGCGCTTTATAGGGGAGCCGACGAAACTGCGCTTCTCACAGACAGAGCCTTCGCCGGCGCAGACACTCTTGCGACCAGCTACACGCTGAGCTGTTGTGCAAAGAAAATTGGCGACTTCGATCTGATCATATGCGGCAGACAGGCGATAGACGGCGACACCGCGCAGGTCGGTCCACAATTGGCGGAAAAGCTTGACATCCCCCAAATTTCATACGTTGAAGAAGTTCTCAAGCTGGACAAGAAGAAAATAACAGCCAAAAGGGCGATTGACGGAGGATTCGAGATTCTCGAAGCTCCGATGCCGTGTCTTATGACGGTTGTTGACGCGAACGATCCCCGTCCTGCGAATTCCCTGAGGCTGATGAAATATAAGAAGGCAAAGACCCGCTCAGAACTGCTCAGCTCGCATTCAGGCGCAAGCTATACCGATGCAGAAGCCCTGGCAGTTGAGGAGGATTCTATGCGCGCAAAAAACCTCTGGATACACGAGTGGAACAACGCCGACATCAAGGCGGATCCGGAGCGCATCGGCCTCAAAGGCTCGCCGACCAAGGTCAAGAACATCCAGAGCGTGGTCCTTACCGGCTCGGGATTCAAAAAGATCGAGCCAAATGAAAACGGCATCGCCTCCCTTATCCATGAACTCATAGAAGACCACACATTAGGGTGAAAATCATGTCAGAAAAAATTGGAAATGTCTGGGTTTTTATCGAGCAGGAAGGCGCGAAGATCGCCGGAGTCAGTCTCGAACTTGTCTGCAAAGGCAGAGAGCTCGCCGCAAAACTCGGTGTCAAAACCGAAGGTGTGCTTCTTGGCAACGGGTTGAAGGACTCTGTGCCGACTCTCTTTCATTATGGTTGCGACAGAGTTTTTCTTGCAGAGGATCCGAAGCTCGAGCCGTTCACAGTCCTCCCTTATGCGAAGATCATCAACGAGCTCGTAAAGAAGGAAAAGCCGAACATCCTCCTCTTTGGAGCAACGCCAAAAGGACGCGAACTGGCACCACGGGTCGCCTCAACCCTTCTTGCCGGACTTACGGCAGACTGCACCGATCTCAAAATTGACGACTTCGACGACAAGGTCAACAAGAAGTTCTACAAGAACAAGCTCATGCAGATAAGACCGGCATTTGGCGGGAACATAATCGCGACCATCGTGAACACCTGGGACGATCCGCAGATGGTGACTGTCCGCCCCGGCGTAATGAAGATGGATGCTCCAGACACGTCCAGAAAAGGCGAAATAGTCCATGTCAAGCCTCAAATCTCCGACGCTGAAACTATCGTCAAAGTCATACAGAGGGAGCGTAAGGAGAAGTCTGTCAATCTTCAGGTTGAAGGCATTATTGTCGCTGGCGGCTACGGAATCGGATCTAAGGACAATTTCCGTCTTGTGCAGGAGCTCGCGAAAACAATCGGAGGCGCGGTAGGCGCTTCCAGGGCGGCAGTTGACGCCGGCTGGATTGATCACGACCATCAAGTCGGGCAGACCGGCGTGACAGTGCGCCCGAAGCTCTACATCGCCTGCGGAATCAGCGGATCTGTCCAGCACCGCGCCGGAATGGCGGAAAGCGGCAAAATCATCGCCATCAACAGCGATCCGGACGCCCCTATCTTTTCCATAGCGCACTATGGAATCGTCGGCGACGTGAACGATATCCTTCCAAAGATGATCAAGGCCTTCAGGGCAAAAGCATAAAGGAGTGCAGAAGACATGAGCAATTTTTTCACTGACAACAAAGATCTGGTCTTCACCCTCAGAAACATAGATCTCCGCGAGGCGGTGTCCCTGAGGGAGGACGGCTACAAGGAGGCGCAAAGATTCGACCATGCGCCAGCCGACTATGAAGACGCAATTGACAACTATTCCCGCATTCTGACGGTCATCGGCGACATAACAGGCGAACGCATTGCCTCCAGGTCGAGGCAGGTTGACGAGGAAGGTCCGCATTTCGAGAACAACAAGGTCACTTATCACCCCCTCACACAGAAAAATATAAAGGACCTCACCGACGCCGGCGTGATGGGTGTCATGCTTCCCTACAAGTATGGCGGGCTTAATTTCCCAAATACAATCTATACGATGATGACTGAAATGGTTTCCAGAGCCGACGCGAGCTTGCAGAACCTCTTTGGTCTCCAGGACATTTCCGAGACGATCTCCGAATTCGGCTCGGACGATCAGAAAAACAGATTTCTTCCGATTTTCGCGAGTGGAGAAGCCGACGGTTCCATGGATCTCACAGAGCCGGATTCCGGCTCCGACCTGCAGTCTGTCCGCCTCAAGGCCTCTCTAGATCCCAAGACTGGAAAATGGTATCTGGACGGCATGAAGCGATTCATAACGAACGGCTGTGCAAAAATCCACCTGGTCCTGGCGCGCTCCGAAGACGGGACAAGCGACGGCCGCGGACTCTCGATGTTCGTCTGCGAATCATGCCCCCAGCTTGTAGTGAGAAGAATCGAGCACAAGCTTGGAATACATGGTGTCGCGACATGCGAGCTCCAGTATAATCATGTTCCCGCCGAACTTTGCGGACTTCGCAGAAGAGGTCTCACCAAGTACATCATGGCGCTCATGAACGGAGCAAGGGTCGCAATCGCAGGGCAGGCTCTTGGAATCGCCGAAGCCGCATACAGAGAGGCAAGGAAATATGCGTCCGAAAGAGAGCAGTTCAAAAGCAGGATTGACAAATTCCCTGCCGTCTATGACATGCTCACAAGAATGAAGATTAAGGTGCTCGCCGCAAGAACCCTTCTCTACGAGACGACAAAGATTGTTGATCTGCGCCGCGAGTACACGAGAATCGCCGATCACACCCCTGCGGAAAAGCTGTCAAACGAAATCCGCGAGAAGCAGAAGTACTATTCCAAGGCCGCCGCCATCCTGACTCCGATGGCGAAAGCCCTATGCACCGAAATAGCCAATCAGGTCGCATACGACTGCATACAGATCCATGGCGGCACAGGATACATGCACGACTTCAATGCCGAACGCTTCTATCGCGACGCGAGAATCACAAACATCTACGAAGGCACGACACAACTGCAGGTGGTTGCCGCAATCGGCGGCGTCATGCTCAGAACTCTCGACGCCTCCATGGACAAAATTGACAAGATTCCATGCGAGGGCGTCACACTGAGGCTCAAGTCAATCCTTTCCGGATTTAAGGCCAGGCAGAGGGAGGCTGTCAAGTTCATCTCCGACAAGCGCGACTCGAACTATCATGATCTGATGGCCAGAAACCTTGTCGAGAACGAGATATATCTATACACAGGATATCTCATGCTCCGCGACGCTATTCTCTGTCCGGAAAGAGAGCCTCTGGCTGAAAAATTCATTCTTGACGCAATTCCTGAATTCGAGTCCAGGCACATGAAAACCATGAGCAACGACTATTCGACCATAGACAAGCACAGAACAATAATTGACTATTGAACAACATCTAGGAGAAAACGGTGATCAACGAGAAGTATCTGAAAAAGGCATTGGAAAAAACCGGCGACCCCCGCAAGCTGGTCGTAATGGCGTCAAGAAGATCAAGACAGCTTTCCCATGGCGCAAGACCAATGGTCAAAGGCAATGAGGCGAACCACATGAACACCGCACTCATAGAAATCGGCGAAAGCTTGGTCTCAATGGACAAGCCGAAAAAATAACTGCCAAAAACTGCATGCACAAGACAAATGCGGTCAGGTCAAATAGAATCAGCAAGGCTTGCGCATTTTGGAATATCTGCCGGGAGAGATGCCAAAATTCTTTCTGAAGAGCTTGCAGAAGTGGGGATAGTCGCAGAATCCTGAATCAGATGCCGCCTCCTTGACGCTCAGAGTTCCGCCGCGCAGGAGATTCATGGCTTTTTTCAGACGGCAGTTTATGAGGTGGTCATGCGGAGCCCTTCCGTTCAATTCTCTGAATTTTCTCCTGAAATGGCTGAAGGAAATCCGCATTTGCGCCGCCTCCCTCTCGAAATTCCATTCGAATTCTAGTTCGAAGGAGATCCTATGCGCCAATCCCCGGATCCGTCCCTGCGCCGCATCGGCATTCAATATTTCCATCTCGTCAAAATATTTCATTTTTCCATCTGCCCATGGCAATCCCAATCTGTGTTAAAGCATATTTTAATGATCAATTAAGACATAATATGATCAGATAATACCATTTCAATGATGAAATATGATAATATAATAAAAGAAGAAAAAAGCATATCAGACAAAATAACTTAGGAGACTGAAATGAATGTGGAAACTTTGATTGCAGAAAGAAAAATGAGATGGGAGTCATTTTTAAGCGGAGACAAGTCCTTTCCATTTCTTTTCATCGTCAGAGTCCCGGAGAATGCGCCGCCGGATTTTGCGAAATTCGCGCCAGGCAATGAAAAGCTTTTTGTCGAGCTTGCATGGAAGGACTTCGAGCGTCAATCAGAGCGCGCCCAGCTCATAGACGACGATTTCATCCCGCACCTTTCATGCATAGGAGGAACGGAGATCTTTGCTGAAGCCTTCGGATCTTCCGTGGAAAGAGCCGAGGACAAGATGCCCTTTGCGCTACCATGCGTCAATTCGGCTTCTGGGGCGGACAATATCATCGCGCCGAACCTTGGAGACTCGAGTCTCATGAGATTTTTCGAGATTGGAGAATCTCTCCGGAGCAGGGGCGGTGAAGGGATTCCACTCAGGATGGTGGACATTCAAAGTCCAATTGACATTGCCGCGCTGATCTGGGAAAAGAGCGATCTCCTTATGGCGATGCTGGAAAGCCCGGAAAGCGTCTCCGCCCTTGCGATGAAAATCCAGAATTTGCTTGTGGAGTTTCTGGACGAATGGCGCGTCAGATTCGGGGACGAGTATATTGCTCATTATCCGGAATACTTCATGAAGGGCGGACTGACTCTTTCAGAGGACGAATGCGGCTGTGTGAGCAGTGAAGTATTCGAGGAGCTCTTTCTGGGACATCTCAACTTTCTCTCCGACAGATACGGCGGCATCGGGATGCACTGCTGTGCCAATTCTCGCCACCAATGGGCGCTCTTCAAGAAGATCAGAGGACTACGCCTCCTCAATCTGGTTTCGCCGCCCTCCGAGGACGGGAGCGGATATGTGCATGCCGCCCTTAACTTCTTCAACGGACATTGCGCCCAGTTCCATTATGGATGGACCCCGGGTGGAGCTGTTTCAACTTGGCCTTCTCAGTATCCGCAGGGAGCGCGATATGTAATTGACGTCAATGCGGAAAACCTTGATCAGGCCAGGGAAATATGCCTCGAACTGAGAAAAATCAGAGAACAGTGCAAGTAAGGAGCTGTAAAGAAATACATACTCCCTGAGCCGTATGGGGAAAATTACAATCTTATGGAAAAAACATATGTTGGATTTGTTTCAATCGGGGTCGGAGTCGCTATCGGAATCGGAATCTATGCACGGGAATAATATTTGATTCCGACCTGCTCGCACAGGCAGATAAATCCCAACAACAGCAATTTTTACGAGTCAGGAAATTCTGACCGTAAACCGTAAAACTGTGAACTGGAAACGTTCCTCGATCTGACTTTTACTGTTCACTGCTAACTTTCTTCTCCTCAATATGCGCATTCCTCATTTCTTGAAATTGACAATCTGGCACCCGTGCCAAATGGCAAAGTCATTTTGCAAGAGCCCCATAGGGCTGGATTCCTGTCGCGCGGATGCGACCTGTCCTTGCTTCCCAAGTCAGAAGCTCAAAATTGCCTTGCGCAATTTGTTCAATGCAGTCGTCGCGGCTCTGCGCCGTATGTTCGCGCGGTCGCCGGAAAAGATGTGCCTTGAAACATGGTTGGAAACATTGCTGTGGATGCCGATATAGACCAGTCCAACGGGTTTTTCGGGGCTTCCTCCGCCAGGACCGGCAACACCAGTTACGGAGACGCAGTAGTCTGCACCACATTTCTCTGCGAATTTCGCAGACATTTCCGCCGCGCATTCGGAGCTGACGGCTCCATGCCGAGCCAAAGTTTCGGATGAGACACCCAAAATTTTGTATTTCAGTTCATTTGAATAAGCCACAGCTCCCCCGAGAAAGACTTCGGACGCGCCGGGCACAGAACAAATCATCTCGGAAATCATTCCTCCCGTGCAGGATTCGGCGAGTGCGAGGCTCTTCCCTCTGGATTTAAGCAGACAAACGATTTCCTCCATGAGATTAGAAGAGCCTTCGGCAATGGCATGATCCGCCAGGATGCGCCTTATTTCCGCGATTTTTTCAGAGACAACAGATCTCTTTGGAGACGATACAGTTATGACTAGTGATTCGAGCGAAGCGCAGTAGGCGATCTGGGCATCCGGCTCATTTTCGAAGAAGCCCTTGACCTTCTCTTCCGCGATGGATTCAGGGATGCCGACAAAAACTGCCGAGGACGTGAAAATCGGATCTGTCAAAAGTCCACGCAGACGAGGGACGACGCATTCTTTCAGCATTGGAATCGCCTCCCGGGGCGGACCGGGAAGCATGAAAAGATCGAGTTTTCTCTTCTGGTCGCGTATATGGATGCCTGGAGCCGTCCCATGCTTGTTCTCCAGGATTTCCGCCCCCTTTGGAAGCATCGCCTGGTTGAAGACTGAAGAAGGAATAGTATCTCCGAATCTGCCCGAAATAAATGAGCGGATCTTTTCCTTTTCAGCCGCGTTCTCTTCGAGCTCCAGCCCAAAATGCCGCGCGACAACTGTTTTGCTGATGTCGTCAGAGGTCGGACCAAGACCGCCCGTGCTTATGATGACGTCGCATTGCGCCGAGAGCCATTCCAGGGCTCCGCGTATGGATGATTCGCTGTCGCTCGCGCAGACTTCAACGCATGGCGCGGCACCGAATGCGTTCAGCTCCGAGGCGATTGATGCAAAGTTTGTGTTGATCGTAGCTCCCCTCAGCAGTTCGGCACCAATTGACAAAATTCCAATCTTCATCTTTTTATCTCAAATTTGTCGAGTTTTGGATCTATTGCGGCATCTTGGCGTTCGAGTTCGTCAACTCGGGAGAAGCGCGGACCGACGTGGAGCCAGCCGATCAGCTTTTCCAGGTCTTCAGGCTCTCCCTGTGCAAATATTTCCACTTCCCCGTGCGCGGCGTTTCTGACATAGCCGGCAAGGCTCGGATAAGAATAAGTTTTATTGAGGACGGACTGCCTGAAGCCCACGCCCGTCACCAGCCCTTTCACTATTACTTTACATGCTTTAATTGGCATTGTTGTCCCTTGGAATTGCATTTGATCTTTTCCAGCCTCTCTGGCGCGCCGACTCGAAAAGCATGATTGCCGAGGCTATTCCGACATTGAGCGAATCGGCCATTCCAGCCATTGGAATTCTCACAAGATGGTCTGATTTCGCCTTCCAGAAATCGCTTATTCCATATTGCTCAGCACCGAAAACTATCGCCATGCCGCCAGAGAGATCCAGATCCGAGTAGACGGTCTCCGCGTGCGGATCCGCCGCGACGATTCGAATGTCCAGTCCTTTCAGCCACTCAAAAGCGTCTCCTCTTGTGCAGTCTGCAATCGGCATTGTGAAAAGCGTCCCGGTACTGGCTCTTATCACATTTGGATTGTAGATGTCGGTGGTCTTGTCGCAGAGGAGAATGCCGTCCGCTCCGGCTCCGTCCGCCGTTCTGAGAATCGCGCCCAGATTCCCTGGCTTCTCTATTGATTCAGCAATGACATAGAGACCGTCTGCATTTTTTGGCATCCCATCGAGAGAATGTTTTCTGTATCCGGCGATCGCCAGAAGCCCTTCGGGTCTGTCCCGGTATGCGAGTTTCTCAAAAACTGATGCGGAAACCTCCCAGATCTCGACGCCGTCGGCGGCAAGACGCCCGATGAGGGAATTTTCATTGCTTCCCAGAAAAAGCTCCGGACAAAA
Organism: Victivallis vadensis; assembly: GCA_020718525.1. Lineage (GTDB taxonomy): Bacteria > Verrucomicrobiota > Lentisphaeria > Victivallales > GWF2-50-93 > DYRX01. The sequence goes on along the minus strand of DYRX01000156.1, from coordinate 969 downwards.
GAAACATGACTCGATCGGGAATCCGCTCTCCTGGGCTCTGAAAAGCGCCCTGTAGCCTTCCAAAAGAGTCTTTTGCTCCCTGTCCCTGAAATTTCTGTTTCTCAGTCGGACTGCATATTTTATTTTTGGATTTTTATCGCTTATTATCTGCATTTTATACTCTGCCATTGCTTTCTTCTAAACGCCACGTATTCTGACAATTGCTCCTGGACTGCGCCTAAAAACACAAAATATCAATTTGCGCAGGAAGGACATTTTCCAAAAAGAAAAATTTCGTGTTCTTCAACGTTGAATCCTTTTGCTGAAATGCGTCTGGAGTCGAGGGCGCATCCGGGAACCTCAAAGGCGCGCCGGCATGAACGGCAATAAAAATGATGGTGGTGAGTCTTGCCGCTTTTCTCGTAAAGAACTCCCAGACTGGGAATCCGAACCTGGCTCAGGCGCCCGTCGTCAATAAGCTGTTTGAGATTCCTGTAGACGGTTGACTGATTGAGAGACTTGACCGAAGCCCGGCCGCGTTCAAGGATTTCCTTGACCGATAGGGGTCTGTCGTCGGCGCATATGACCTGCTCTATTGCCGCCCTCTGACTTGTATTTCGTTTCATTGTGCAGAAAAACAACTGGTTCCCAAGAATCGGATCGCCCATCGCGATGTCCGGCAATAATGCCGAAGCCTTTCCATTTCCGTGACGTGCTCTCTTTGTGGGAATAATCTATCAGACGCTTGGCACAATTCAACCGCATGCTTTGTTTTTCAAAGACTTGGTGATATAGCAGAGTTGTCAATCGAGATTGACAGTTCGCGACAATAGAAAAAGCAAGAGTCTTTAAAGATCGCACATGGCTAAAGGGAGCCGGCAAATGAATCATCAGCCGCTTTTTGACATTCCCTTTCTTGCCTCCAGGTGCCTGTTCAGTAAATGTCACGATAAATTCCTACGATTGCACAATCAAGGCGCAATATTGACT
>DYRX01000155.1 GCA_020718525.1 Victivallis vadensis | reverse complement strand
TTTTGCCATTTTCAGCCGCAACGCGGCTATGTAATATAGCCTGGTTATTTTTCAATCCCAGGACAGGAAAATGGAAGCCATTGCGTCCTGACGGGACGGTGCAGGGAACAGCGTGCCTTCAGCACGCATGATCCTGTTTTACGATGTATTCCTATGGTTGAAACCATAGGCTACGTCCCTCCGCCACTCCGCGGCTAAAGAAGTACCACTTTCATTTTCACATGTCAAATTTGGCAAGGATCAGCAATCAAATATTGTTATTACCTGATTATAAAGAAGATACGATTAAATCTCGCTGATTTTAACGATGTTGCGGATTCAGATGTCTGAAATTTGTAACCCCGATTCCGATAGCGACCCCGACTCCGAGTGAAGCAAATCCGACATATGCAGTTTCCACATAATTATAATTTTACCCATACGGCTCAGGAGTTCTGAATGTAAAGATTAGCAGAAGGGCGTTCTGCAAATATTTATCTTTCATCTCTGGTAGATGGGTAGATACCTGTATGGGACTCCGAGTATCAGGATAGACCAGGCGCTTGAGATGGCATTTCCGTTCTGATAGTCCTTTTCCCGCCATATCCCCATGATTTTCGCCTTGATTTTGGGGTAGTATGTTTTCCAGGGCTCGCCTCCGTAATGATAGAGACCGATTGAAGCGTAGTAGTGTCCGTACCAGTAGTGATGCTGTTCCGACTCGGATTTTTTGAAGGAATTTTCGCAGACATATCCGACCACGTCAGGAATAGTTGGATCATCGTTCAGTCCGACAGCCTGCAGGCAGACAAGTCCGGCGGCGCTTCTCGGGAAAGCGGCTTCGCCCTTTCCGTTCATGTATCCAAAGCCTTTTTCTTTCTCGTTGTAGCAGGATTTTATGAATGAGACGGCGCGGTCAATCGTCTCTTTCGGCACATATATTCCGGATTCGGAAGCGGCTCTCAACGCCATGACCTGCATAACGGTTGCTGAAATGTCGCCTTCCATGGGGCGGGGCAGATATCGCCATCCGCCTTTTCCGTCCTGAGTTTCAACAATGAGATTTACCGCGTCAATCAGGGCGGTGCGCAGTCTTGGGTTCAATGTCATGCCATACACTTCCGCCAGAGCTATGGTTGAAAGGGCATGCTGATACATTGGAGCCTTCGATTCAGATTCGCCGGATGCAATCAGGCCGGATTCCTTTTGGGAGTTCAGTAGAAACTGTATGCCGTTGCCTATTTCCTTCGCATATTTCCCCTCGCCGGGAACGGCGCCATTCACCATTAGTGCCAGGACAGCTATCGCATTGACTCCAGTGTTTTTTCCGTAGTCATATTGCCAGGATCCGTCAGCCTGCTGAAGCTTTGCGAGCTTCTCCTGCGCCTTGGCGATCGCATCTTCCGCCTCCTTGTCGAGCTTGACATAGGCATCAAACAAAAAGCCTTCCTGAGCCTGGAGAGTTCCAGTCAGGAGAAAGACTGCGAGGAACGCAAAAAAGAGTACTGGGACGAATTTCTTCACTTCGCCAGCTCCGTGAAATAATTTTTGACGGACTGCTCCATGACGAGATTGTATTTTGCCTTTCTTGCGGAGAGCAGGGCGGCGCGTTCTTTCTCCGGCAGTCTGGACTTCCAGTCGTCTGTCGAGTCAGTTCCGAGCTTTCTCTTCGCCTCGTTGCTCTGCATTTCGCCTTTGCTTTCTTCGAGCATCGCCTCAGCCATTTTGATCTGCTCCTGAAGCTTGGAATTCAGATTTTTTTTGGCTTTTTTGACTTTGCTGGCGGCATTGCGCAGTTTCTGCGTGGCCGCATCATGCTGATCCGTCATCAAATCCTCGATCGCGTCGTTGATGTCTTCGTCGGCGTTGTCGGTTTCAGGAATGGAATCGAGCTTCTGAGCCATGCTGGCAAGCTTCATCGCGGTGTTCTGCTTTTGGCTTTGATCCTTCGGGTTTTTGGCGGATTCGGCAATGTCTTTTTCGGCCTCCATGAGCGAATTTTCGATCTGGGCAAGCTCGGAAAGATTGTCAACAAGGCTGGTGTCTTCAGGCTTGGTCTCCGGATTCAGGGATTTCTCCATCTTTTTTACGAGGTCTTCCTGAGTCTTTGCCGCCGACTGCAGATCCGCATCCATGAGATCCTTTGCCGCCGACTCCATCATCTTCTTATTTTCGGATCCTTCCATTTTTTCAGCAAGCTTCTCCTGCCTTTCGGCCAGCTCAGCGAGCTTGTCAATGTCCTCTTCGTCCAGAGAGGAGGAATCCTTTTCGGATTTCTCCTTGAGGCTTTTCGTATCTTCAGCGAGGCGCTTCTGCTCTTCCAGAGACTCCGCCAGACTCATCTTGCTCTCGTTTTTTTTGTTGGATGCAACAATGCTCTCAAGAACGTTGATGGCAGTCTTGTATTCGCCTCCAGCGGAAGAGAGGGACTTGGAAATGTCGGAGGACTCTTCAGATGGGCTGAACGCGGAAATGATTTTTTCCACATTGTTTTCGCGGACATTGGAGACCTTGTCTTTTTTTCCAACAGTTTCTCCGACTTCATCGGGGCTGAAAACGCCGCTTTCGGCGCTTCTTTCCGCCAAATCTCCGAACTTGTCTGAAATCACGCGCAAGGTCTTGTCCTCTTCGACCGCCTCCTGCAAAAATCTGTCTGTGGAGTCTGCGAAGACAGACGCGATCATTGAAAATGACACCATGCAAAATGATAGCTGTGAAAAATAGCGGAGCTTCATTATTTGTCCCCTGTTTTAAGGTTTTTTCGGAATATTTCCAGCATTTTGACCTGATGCTTCATGTCTTCGCTGAGGTCTTCGACCATCTTTCCGGTGTGGAGAATCTCGTCCTGGACGATGCTTCTGAGCTCTTCGGCGGAGACTATGTTCAAAAGAACGGGCTCTGATTTTCCGCACGCATTGTCTTCTCTGAATACGGAATTGTCCTTTATGGCGAATACGACAGAGAGGCTGTCTCCTGGAGAAAGGCCGATGGAGGAGAGCTCGAATGTTCCGCTGAGAGAGAGCTCCTTTTCTCCCTTGAGATCGGCCAGCTTGAATTCTCCCTCTTTTTTCATGCGCGACTCGCCTTTCTCATCCTTTACCGAGACGGAATATTTCAGGAGCAGGGCTTCCATTCCCAAATCGTCCGACGCCTTGACAGACCATCCCATTCTGCTGACAGGGGCATAATAGGCGCTCCTGGGTCTCAGCACATTTACTTCAGGCAGTTTGTCGGGGACGGTGTCCATCGAGTAAAATATCCGGTCATAGTTCTCAATTCCATCCGCATCTTCGAGGCGGACGGAATAATTTTTGGATTTTTTAAGAGAGATGCCTTCAAGGCGGTAGGATGCTTCGCTCTCCTTCATTTCGAAGCTTTTTATTGCGGTGTCCCCTGGATCCCTTATCTCAAGCGTGGCTTTTTTGACCTTTCTGTCGGGAATTATTCTAATGTCGAATTTGCTGTTTTCGAGCACTTCGAAGTTGCCCAGCTTCTTTTCGAAGGCGGAAAGCTTGGCATATTCCGGTGGGACAACCCGGATGCTTGAGCTTTTGACAAATGGCGGTCTTATCACTTTCACCGAGATCGAATCGCTTTCCGCGTCGCCCAGATAAAGCTTGAACTTGAAGCTTTTCTGAGGGGATGCCAGCTTGAAGACAAATTTATCGCTCTTTTCAGATTCGCGCTCAATCTTTGAGTCAAATCCGCCCTCCCCTTCAAATGCGATCTCAATTTTTCCATTTTCCGGAATCACGCCCCGAGCCCTGGCAGAAAGGAGCAGATCCTTTCCGGAGGGAGAAATTTTTGGTGCCGCGATCTCAAAAATCGCCGTCCGCGTCGGGTAGCTGATCGGCAGTCCGATCGCTCTTCCAAAGAAGACTGCCATCGTTAAAAAAGAAAGCGCACCCCAGGCGATATAGAGCAGAAGAGCCAGACTTCCAAAAATGAGAGACTTTTTCAGAAGGATTCTGTCATGCATTTTCAGATCTTTTATGCGAGCTGACGAGATTTCAGCATCGGCTATTGTCTTGTCTTTGAGCGCCTTGTGGCCCGAAAGAGACCTGTCCGCCCTGAACTCCACCGCGGAGACATACAGGGATCCAAAGCCTCTTCCCGGAAGTTTTTCGGAATATCTTTCGATTTCTCTGGCAATCTGGGAGCTATCCGATGGATATTTGTAGCGGCTTCTGAAAATTTTTGGAATACGCCACACTGCGGCGGCAATCATGGCAATCGTCATGAGAAGCCTTACAGGCGCCGGGAAGTCCGTCATTTTGTCGAGCAGAAAGAAGACGAAGAATGCGAAGAGCAAAATGGAGAGGGCAAGGGTCGAGAACGAGGAAGTCTCGATTCTACGCTTTCTCGATATGCAAGACCGCATTTCTTCGACAAGTTGCCGCATGTTCAATCCAAGTTGTAAAGTTTTCTCAAGAGCCATTCGACGGACAAAAGTAAAAGAGCGAGAGAAACCAGAATGATCGAATCCCAAAGGCTGAAGCGCGCCTGAATGGGCAGTTGCTTTCTCTTTTCCCAGATCATGCTGGGCAGTTCGGAAGCCTTTTCATATGGGACAAAGCTTCCGCCCGTCATCGCCGAAAGCTTTTCCATCAGCGCCTTGTTCATTGCGGACTCCACAAATTCGCGCTGCTGCTTGACTACAAGAATCTCGATTGGTTTGGCGGAAAATTCGCTGTCCAGCGAAAGAACGGCCTTCCCTGGAAGATCTGCCGGGAATTCAGCCTTGAACATCCCGGGCCTGCCTGGCAGAGCCTGCATTTTCACTGTCCTTTTACGGTCATTGTCCTCTATGCGCAGATTGACGGAATCTCCGGAATATGCTGAAAAATCCGGATTGGAAAGCTTTGCTCTGACGCTGATTTTTTCGCCCGTTGTGAAATTTTCCTTTGAGGTGAAGATTGCGGAGGCGGCGGACTCTTCGAGGAGATGCGGGAGAGCCAGGAACTGCACCGCTCTGCCCCAGAAATCCCTGAAAAATCTGTCGCCGAACTCCTTGCGCCAGCGCCAGGTCGAGTCAAAGCCCATATACAGCACGGCCCCTTTTCCAAAGCTGTGATAGGCAATCGCGGGAATTTTAGTTCTGCCCGAAGGATCTTCGGCTTCCACCAGGCATATCGCGGAGGGCTTGGAGCGTTTCGCCTGATAGACCCATGGGAGACGCGGCAGATCCTTCCAGAGCCGGGCGTTCTCCACCTTGTCGCCCGAGAACGCGACAATCTGCTGTGAGAGGCCGTCGGGAGTGAGATTGAGCGAATATTCTCCTGTGAACGGAGAGAGGAGCTCCTCCCTGTAGCTCATTGGGAGGGAACAGCCAAGGGAGATCGGAAGCAGGTCCTCCAGGGCCGTCCCCTTGAGTTGGAAGGGAATGAAGGTCGGATCGGAGATGATCACCATTCCGCCGCCATCGTCTTCCACAAATTTTCTGAGAAGCTCCCGCGTTTTTTCCGGAATGGAAGCCATCTCGACGCATGAAATGAAAACAAGATCGTAGCTCCTGTTGAATTCAGCCTGGTCTTCTGGCAGGGATTGAAGGAAGACGCTCGATTCATCGGTCTTTCTGAAAAGCCTTTTATCGGCGGAAAGGAGAAAAGCCTTGCGGACGACTCGACGGTCTCTTTCCATTGCTCCGTTCAGATACCTGAATTCCCAGGAAGGAAGCCCGAAAAGAAGCAGTATCTTTATCTTTTCGTCAATCACTCTGACATTTTTTATTCTCAGATTGTTTTCGAGGGTGACTTCTCCGGGCTGAGGCTCGACGGAAAACTTGAGCTGATAGACGCCTGCCTGATCCGGGACATATTCGATTGGAATGCTTGACTCTCCATCCTTCTCGAAGCGGTGGGTTCCGGAGAGAAGCTTCTTGTCCGCCAGCATCAATTCGTAGTTTACCGTCGAACCGGCATAGCCGCTTTGGGAAATTCCAACAAAGAGCTTCGCCTTTTCATCCTTGAATACGACATCGTCTCCCATTATGTACGAAACAGAGACGTCCTTTTGCTTCTCTTTGCCTACTGCGCAGAAATATAGAGGAATATTGAGTTTGGCGAGATCTTTCGCGGCGTTCTCCGGGATTTCCGCAGTGTTGTGTGCTCCATCACCGACAATTACGGCGCCAGGGCAGTATTCGCCCCTGGCAAGCGACGCGATATCGTCCGCCATACGGTTCAGAGAGGTGAAATCGGCATCCGCCTTCGTTCCCTGCTTGGCTTCCAAGTTCATCTCTGTGAAATTTTTTCCTGCACAGTAAAATTTCATCTTTATGTTGGGAACGCTTTTTCCAGCCTCTTCGAGTGCAGAGACGGCTTCAATCGCGCATTCTAGCCTGTTTTTGCCGTCCATGTCCTTAATTCCCATGCTTTCGGAGCAGTCAATCAGGACGGGAACGATGCCTGGAGGCGAGCCTTCTCCATCAATCAGGAGGCTCGGGCTGGCAATCATGAAGAGAAGCGTCAAATAGACCAGGGATCTTATTGCGGCGAGGGCAATTCTTTTTGGCTTGGAGGGTTCGCGCCTTAGGTAATAGGCATGGACTGCGCATGCGACGAGCACGGCGGCGAGAAAAGGAAGCGTCCAGGCGGGAAGCCAGCTGTCCACGCGGATGGACTTGATCGAGCTCATCCAGGAGCATTCCGTCGAACCTGTCATTCCAAATATTTTAAGGAGAATGCTTTGCATCTCAGGTTTTCCTCCAGAAATGGGCGTAGCTCTCGAATATCAGTGCTAAGATGAGAAAAACTATGCATGCTGGAAAAAATTCCTTTACTCCCTCGAAAAGCTTCGACGAAGCGTCCCTGCCAGCCAATTTAAGTCCGGATTCGATCGCCTTTTCAAAATTTGCGGGAGGCACAGGATCCAGCAGAGAATCCTTTCTCGTCAGATTGTATCCAAAATCTGCGAATTTCGCATTGTCACAATATATGGAATAGAAGCCAGCGCGCCCCATTGGAGGTCTGGAAAGGAACATAAGGCCGTTTTCATTTTGAATCTGGAGCTTCTCCTTCGAGTCCTCGCCGGCAACTGAAACGAAATAATCTCTGTCCGGAGCGATCCCGTCGAAATTCATTGCCCTGGTCTCCTCGCCGACAAAGGAAAAAAACATGCGCCGCTTCAGAGCCTCATTCATGACGCGCATTGTGAACTGCACAAAATTAGGATTGTAGAAAAAGTCTGTGTAGGACGGGTAGAAAGGGAGTCCGAAGGAAATGATTCTAGTGCCGCCGGAATTTGAAACGCATACAGGGGAATCTTGAACACCTTTGAGGAAAAGCCTGCCGCCTTTCTCGCAGTCTGATATTCCTTGAAAGACTGACAATTTGAAGAATGTCGGCAAAGAGATGTCGAGTTCACCATCCTGCAGAAAAGAGGCATATGTTCCAGAGCTTCTTTCGGGGTCTATCTTGCACTCGCCGATCAAGGGGGGGCTTGGCTTCAGTCCCAGGGACTCAAAAAAAGATACGTCGGAGCCGGGCATGAAAAAGAGGAGAAGACTGCCATTGCCTGCCTTTATGAACTGCGAAATCTGCCTGGTCAAAGGAGAGTCCGCCGGGATTGGGAGGCCTGAAACGAGAAGAAAATCGCATGAGTCAGTGTCTTCAGCGAGAAACTGGAGAGGGGAGACGGAATTGACCGAGATGAAATCCTTCGGGCAGAAAGACTTAACAGCCACGCAGAAAAACACGTCGTAACCAAAGTCTTTGCTGCCCTTTTCAGGGGAGACGGAAAGCATCTTGAGCCCGAGAGGCGGATTGATTGTCGCATATATGCGATTGTCGGCATCCAGACTGTCACTCGGAAGCGATGCAGTCAATGCCTGGATTCCAGAGTCTTTCGGGCGGAATATCAGAGATACGGTCTTTGTCTCGAACGGGGCGAGGGAGACATATGCGAGATCCGCCTTTTCGCCATTGACCTCGAGTGTGACTGGAATGGAATCTTCCTGGGAGGAGGAGCAGTTTCTGACTGCCGCAATCACCCGGCTCTCATTGCCCGGGAAATAGCCCTCTGGAGGAATCGAAAGCGAATTGAGGGAGATGTTTGGGACTTTGTCCGAAAGTGGAATAGGCTTGAAAATCAGCCGTGTCTTTTTGCCAAAGCGTTTCACATTCGAGGCGATTTCGTCCGGATCCGACCAGAATGCCTTCTGGAAATCGCTTATGAAAACGACTGAATCCGACTTCTGGACTATTGGATCCTTGAGTATGGCATCGAAAAATTCCTTCTGACCTGCCGCGCCGGGCGATTCGTCAAATGCGCCTTTTGTAGGAGCCGAGGGCGAAGGCATTGCCGCGCCTGGGGACGATATTTCCGTCAACCTGCCAGAGAATTTCATCAGGGAGTAGTCGCTCATCCCCTGTGAAATCATCTCGGAGAGGGCGTCCTGAGCCAGCGAACGCCTGCTTTTTCCGTCCTGTATCGCCTCCATGCTCAATGTCTCATCAACGATGAAAAGAGTCTTTCCAATTTTTTCGCTCTTGAGAACGGGTCGAGAGACAAAAAGGACGATGAAGAGGATGAGGAGAAGCTTGGAAATGAGTTTCAGCCATTGATCTGTCCTGACGCTTTTTCTTTTGACGATCTGGGCCTTTTTCATCCATTCGAACGCCGCCCAGTGGAGGATGATTTTCTTGCGGTTTATGAAGAAGAGGATTATGATAGGGACTGCGAGAAAGCTGAGCAGACCGAGGAGCGCAGGATTGAGGAAAAAGCTCATTTGTGCGCCCTCGAGGAAAGATACTCGGAAAGGTGGATTCCGAAAGGCCGGGACATGTCACAGAGGATGTAGTCAATCGAATGTGCGAGAGATTTTTCACGCATTTTGTCGAGAAAATCATGGAAGAGCTGGCGGTAGGCTTCGCGTATGGCATTTCCCTGGACTTCGATTCTGCCGCTCCCTTCCAGCTCGATGAGTTCGACGCGGCCGGGAATGTCGAAGTCAAGTTCCAGCGGATCAATGATCTGCATGAGAACAAGCTCGTGTTTGTCGTCCATCAGCCTTTTGAGTCCGTCGAAAGTCGCGTCCAGATCCCCAAAAAAATCGCTGATGATGAAAATAATCTTGCGTCTGCCAGCCTGCTCGGCAAAATGGTTGAAAACAGTTCCAAGCGAGCTGGGAGACTTGGGCTCCACTTCCTGGATGAAGTTGGAGATTTTTGCCGCAACCTCCTCGGTGCCTGAAACTGGGATAGTGCCCCTGATGCGGTCGTCAAAAAAGCATGCCCCGACCGAGTCCGACTGGTTTGTAACAACATATGCGATCGCCGTCGCGATGAACGCCGCATAGTCCAATTTTGATCCGTGCTTGTTGGAGAATTTCATGCTTTCGCTTATGTCAACAAGTATCTGCGCAATGAAATTAGTCTCCTGTGAATACTGCTTCACTAGATATTTTTCGGTCTTGTAGTAGGCCTTCCAGTCAATGTGCTTGACATCGTCTCCCGGGACATAGCCCCTGTGGCCGGCGAACTCGATGGCAAAGCCATGAAAGGGGGAGCGATGGTCGCCGACAAGATTTCCCTCGACCAGTCCGGAGGGCTTCATGCCGATCTGCGCCAGACGCGCGATTGTTTCACCATCAAAATATTTGAACCAGTTTTTCATTTATGGGAGAGCCGAAATGAATTGGAGAGAATTGCAGGTGTCAACAGCTGCGTGATTTTTTCCAATTTCAGCGGTATAAAAGTTTCCAT
>DYRX01000009.1:5702-29869 GCA_020718525.1 Victivallis vadensis | reverse complement strand
TCTCCGCGACAATGTCATACAAGGTGACCGGGTCGCCGTTGACGCTTGCCACAATTGAATCCTCGAACTCGGCAGAACTGGCGTCCAAGCAGAGAAGACAGAAGAGCAAAGCCGCAAGCGGCGCAGACCTTTTCCTGAACGATTTCATCTCCATTTTTTCTTATCCGGTTTCATTTCGCTTCGGAGAATATATTTTATCTTGGCTGAAATGAAATTTATTTTTGCAAATAAAGCGAAAGATATGCCAGAAAACGAGAAAAAAGAGCTTCATCTGACCAAATTGCTGAGCATGACAGGGCTTTCCTCGAGACGCGCATGCATCGAAATGATTAAAAATGGCAGGATATCTGTGAACGGGGCAATTGTAAGAAATCCGGCGCAGGCTGTTTTTGTATCCGACAAGCTGTCTTGCGACGGACGCCCTCTCGAAGTTCTTAACGAACGCGTTTATGTGCTCTTGAACAAGCCCCGGTCCTATCTTTGCAGTTCTGCCGATCCGCACCATGAAAAATTGGCTATTGATCTGATTAAAATGCCAGGAAAAAGACTGTTCAGCGCGGGCAGGCTGGACAAAGACAGCGAGGGGATGATTATTTTTTCAGACGATGGAGACTACGTCGCGAAAATAAGCCATCCTAGACACAGAATTCCCAAGCGCTACGAACTTGAACTGGATGGAAAGCTCGAGCGGTCCCAGATCTGCGAATTGATGGCAGGAATAAGGGACGACGGAGAAAGCCTCCGAGCCGAAGAAATCAAACCCTTGGGCGGAAACAAATACCTTTTTGTGCTCAGAGAGGGCAAAAAAAGGGAGATTAGAAGAATGGCAGAACACGCTGGCAGGAAAACCCTGCGGCTAAGGCGAACTGCCATAGGAAAACTTGAAATCGGCAAACTGGCTCCAGGCAAATGGCGAATCCTTAACGAAAAGGAAGTCGCCATGAGCTTGGACTCAGAATAAAGACCTGGAATCAGGCCTTCTGCTTTTCCCAGTATTCCGCCTTTTTCTTCTCGAGAATCAGGCCGACCTGGTCTTCGTCAACCGGGCAATAGCCTTTTTTCTTGAGGTCTTCAAGGAGCTCGGTCCACTTCTCGTGGTCCCAAGAACCCTTGTTTTTCTTCACAAAGTTCGTAAGAAATGCAGTCTTTGCCAGTTTCTTAAGATTTTCTTCCTTCAGTCCCATTGTTCTCTCCTATTTTTTGTTGTCAGTGAATACCCCTAAATCCGGATCAGTTGGGATGAGCGAAATCTAGCCCTGCCTCAAGCAGAAGTCAAGCTGAAAAAATTAAAAATATGTAAGAATCTCATTTGAAAAGAAGGGGCGGAACAAGCTCTTCCAGGGATGGATCGAGGGAGACTGCTTTTCTTGCATATTCCAAAGACTTGTCATACCTGGCATACCAGTCGCAGAGCAGAGACAGTAGCAGATAGTCCTGGGCTGCATTCTTCTTTGCCTCGTCTTTGCTGACGATTCCCGCAACCGTCGTCGCCTTCTGATTTGCGAAATATTTCAAGAAGTCCTCGAACTGTTCGAATGCCAGGTCTGTCCATTCGTAGCGCTTGGTCTTCTTCTTTCCAACCTTGAGAATGACAATGTTTTCATTTGCCATGGAGACGGTTCCGCTCGCAGTTCCGCTCTTGACTTTCAGCCCCTTCGGATAGGAGTTGCGCTCGAGTATCTGGACCAGGTATCCTTTGATCTTGCATACTTTGTTGTATCTCTCCGCCTCAGGCTTGCGCGCGGGCTCTGGAAGCGTCATGACATATCTCTTTGCCTCGTCGTCGTTGAAAAGGAGACCGGCAGGCCTGGGTCTTTTCTGATAGCCTCCTTCCCTCATTGCTGCAAAATTTTCGGTCGTCATGTCTGCGAGCGCTGGAAGCCCCTCGCTGGAAGCCTGCGGAGCCTGCGAAGAGTCGGACGGAGCCGGGGAAGCTTTTCCTGCGGATTTTTTCGAGCATGAAATAAGAAGCGCCTCGAGTCCTTTTTGGGCTTTGAACCCACCTTCAACCCATTTTTCCCAGACATCTATTCTTGGCTCCCATCTAAGGACTTCTGTCTTTTCCGAGCCAGCCCTGCAATTTTTCTTGTAGTTGTCGAGACATTGCAGAAAAAGGTGCGGCTCGGGTCTGCTTGACTCCGATGCATATTTGACGAAAAAAGAGAGCGAGGCAAGCGCCCAGACCTGGGGATCCTTGTTAGAAAGCTTGAAAAGCTCCTGGAAGGACGGAGATTTTTTTCCGGCAAGCATCTCGAGCGCCATTATTGAAGGTTGAAGTTTTTCATCTTTTTTTGACGCAAACTCCTCCGAGGAAGCCGCCGCCAGCTTTTTCGCCTTGTCCGCCTCATTCGCAAGGTAAAGCTCCAAAACCGACGAAATCTTTGCAAACTTTTCGTCCTCCCCCGCCTCCTGACGGACCTTCCTGGATTCTTTTCCGTTTTCAGCGACAAGCTTTTCCAGGCTTTTCTTGTCTCCCTGCCCCATTATGACCCATCGGTTCCATTGCTTTAGACGCGGATACCAGGCCGTGGCCCAATTGTCAGTCTGAAAGCCTGCAAGCGAAGCAAAATAGGCGTCTGTGATTTCAGAAAGCTCCGTGTCGGATGCGCCTGATTTCAGTGAGACAAGGTACTTGGCAATCAGTCCCATCGCCTTCCAGTCGTTTTGAGCGGACGCAAGCCCGGCTTCAAGAGCCTTCGAATCGCTTTTTCCTGAAAGAAAAGAGGAAATAGCAATGGAAAAATTCAGGGAGGGATCAGGCTCTTCGTCCTCTTTTGAGCCTTCCAGCATCGTGTTCAGCGAGGAAATTCTGGTCTGTTGTTCCTGCGAATCCTCGAGCAGGTATGCTATTGCGGACATGACATAGATTTTGCATGTAGCGTCGTCCATGTCCTCGCTCGAAGATATTATTTTTTCGCATTGGAGAATCCCGGCGCCGAACTCTCCCTTCTGAAAAAGCTCTGTGCATTCCGTCAGAGTATCCGCCGAAACCTGCGCAATGATCAGGCCAAACAGGCAGAAGAAGGCGAGGTAAAGCGGATTCAGGACTCTTTTTCTCATCTTGTGTGCTCCTTCCATCAGCAATTTTGGAATCATTTCATGATGTCTTTCAAAGGATATTTAGCTGGATTCTTGATGCAATCCAGTTCCAAATCAATATCAAGATCAGGCCAGTGTAGATGGTGCCCATGAAGAAACAATAAATTATTGATTTCAGATATTTTTGCACTTTTGAACCAGGGGAACTCCGAAAAACTAAGAAAATATTCTTTTTCCTCGGCAAAGATCCAGAATCCGTGCTTGTCAATATGGGTCACCTCAACTTTTGAAGTGGGTTTTCCATGCATTTCTAATGTCGCTTTCATTTTCCTTGATGACCTTCTTGATCTCGTTGATTTGCTTCTGAGACAATCCGTAATTCTCTGCCAGCTCAAGCTCCGGCTCGATCCAAAATTTTGCCTCCCCTTCCGGAGATGACACATATCATATCGAATCTGTAGCAAATCTGTACCGTCGAAACGCCACTATACCATTTTTTAGGTCAAAAAAAAGCCTGTAAAAAATTTGAAGGAGTTTTTTTTACGCGAAAACAGCCTATTCTTTATTGCATGAATAAAAAGCTGAAGATTTGCCATATAATCACGAGAATGATTGTCGGCGGGGCGCAGGAGAACACCCTGCTCAGCGCTCTCGGCCAGATAGAGCTCGGGCACGATGTGACTCTGCTCACCGGCCCCTCGCCAGGACCGGAAGGCGAGCTTCTGAAGAAAAAAGGCTCAGGAAGCCTTCGGACAGTCGTCTTTCCGGAACTTGTCCGGGAAATCAGTCCTCTTGAGGATTTCCGCGCCTTCAGACGCATCAGGTTTTTTTTGGCGGCGGAATCTTTTGATCTAGTCCACACCCACAGTTCGAAAGCCGGAATAATTGGGAGAGCCGCCGCCGCTGGAGCAAAGACACCTGCAATAGTTCACACTGTCCACGGCCAGGCGTTTCACAAATACGAGAAATGGTGGAAAAACTTCATATATGCTAGGGCGGAAAAATGGGCGGCGGCAAGATCGGACAAGATCTTCGCGGTATGTCAGGCGATGATAGACCAGTGCGTGAGTGCCGGCGTCGCTCCAGAATCCAAATACAAGGTCGTCTACAGCGGCATGGAGCTTGACAATTATTTGAATTCTAAACCGGATGAAAGCTTGAGGGCAAGGCTTGGGATTCCGCAGGATGCCCCCATTGTTGTCGCGGTCGCAAGGCTTTTTCCCCTGAAGGGATACGAATATTTCGTCCCGGCGGCGGCCATGATTGCGGCTAAAATTCCAAAAACCCACTTTCTGGTGGTCGGAGATGGAATCCTTACCGACAAAGTCAAAAGCGAGGCGAAGCGCCTCAATCTGAATTTCGTCTTTGCAGGTCTTGTGCCTCCCGACGAAATATGGAGATACTGCTCGATTGCGAATCTCCTCATGCATCTCTCCCTCAGAGAAGGGCTTGCCAGGGCTCTTGTCCAGGCAATGGCTTCCGCAAAGCCTGTCATCTCCTTTGATCTTGACGGAAGTCCGGAAATTGTCATCCCTGGAAAAACTGGCTTTCTTGCCCGTCCCGAATCGTCAGAGGATGCCGCCGCCGCCGCGATAGAAATTCTTGGAGACAGGGATCTCGCCCGCAGGCTCGGTGAGCAAGGTCGCGAGCTTGTGAAGGAGCGGTTCGACTGGCGGAAAATGTGCAAGATCCTGGAGACTGAGTACTTCAAATGTCTTGAGAAAAGGCAAAATCCACAAACAAGTCCCTCCTGATTTCAGAGCATGGAAAAAGAAATAAAACATTTTTCGGCATTTGTCTCGATGGAAAAGGGTCTGAGCCAAAATTCAGTCTCAGCATATGTTTCGGATCTCAGCGATTTCCGCCGTTTTCTTGCCGAGCGTGGACTCGTCTCCTGGAATTCCCTCAGAAGAGACGAGATCCTGGCATTTCTCTCGGCATGCAAAGAAAGACAGCTCGAATCCTCTTCAATCGCAAGAAGACTCATATCAATAAAGATCTTTTTCAGATTTCTATTCCAGGAAAAGCTCATTGAATCGGACATCACCGATGTGATGGACTCTCCCAAGCTCTGGAAGATTCTCCCTGAATTTCTCAGCCACGCAGAGACTGAAAAGCTTCTCAAGTCATTTCCAGAGACGATGAAGGACCCTCTTACATATCGGAACAGAACAATTCTCGAGACCATGTACGCCTCCGGCCTCAGGGTCTCGGAAACAGCGGATCTCAAGATAAGAAGCGTCCACTTCGACCAGGAATTTCTCAGGGTGAGCGGAAAAGGCTCCAAGGAAAGGATTGTGCCCGCGGGGCGCCCAGCCCTGAAACTGCTCCGCAGATACATTGACGAGGTCCGCCCGATCCTCGCAAAGGATGCCGCCTCAAGCGAAGATCTTTTCATCTCATACCGGGGAAAAAAGCTGGACAGGGAACGGATCTGGGCGATTGTCAAGGAAGCGGCGCAAATAGCCGGAATAGGCAAGAACATACACCCGCATACTCTGAGGCACTCATTCGCAAGCCATCTTCTCGAAAACGGCGCCGATCTGAGAATCATACAGGAAATGCTTGGACATGCGGACATCAGCACCACGCAGATCTACACCCATGTTGACCAGGCACGCCTGCTCAAGGTGCACAAAAAGTTCCACCCGAGAGCCTAGGAAAAGAAATGTCATTCTTCGGACAGATAAGCGCCGGATTGCGCCACTACAGACTCAAGCACATCGCCATTTTCATTGTCGTTTCACTGCTTTCCTGCATGATAGCGGGCGCTCTGGGCACCGGACGCATCCTGCAGTCCTCGCTCAAATCCATCAATTCCGCAAAATGCGCTTCCGTCGAATCAATAATTGTCTCTAAAAAAGTCCTCTTTGGCTCCGAAAACTGCCCGCGTCCTGACAATGCGACATCATCCCCTATCCTCCTTCTTGACGCCACCGCCGCGTTCACGGACAATAGCGGAACAGCCCACAGCAAAGGAATCAAAGTGCTTGGAGTGGACAGATCGTTTTCAGATTTTTCTCCAGACATATCCTTTTCCAAAGAGTCTGAGAGCGAGACCGTCTTCATAAATACGCGTCTTTCCGAAGCGCTCGGAGCAAAGGACGGAGACGAAATAGTGATCCGTGTCCTCAAGGCTGACATGCCGCCTTTGGACAGCCCTTTTGTGGCGAAATCGAACCTTTTCGCGCAAATGAGGAGGAAGGTCACCTTGCTTGCCCCAGGCAAATCCATGATGGCGGACTTCTCCCTGGACGCTTCCAGCTCGGAGGCGCTCAACGCCTTCCTCCCCCTGAATGTCCTCTCCTCCGAAATCGCAGTTCCAAATAGAGCCAATATTCTCCTGATGAAAGACTTGCACAAGGAGATCAGCTCGGACAAGGTCCTGCACGATTTCTTCTCCAAACTCGCCATCGAGGATCTTCAGCTCAGCCTGGGCGAAACGGAGGGCGGGCGCATGATAGTCCTGAAGTCGGAGAAGGTCTTCATTGATCCTGACATAGAGAATGCTGCGACCGAAGCCCGCAGTCCCAATTTTCGGACGCTCTCCTATCTTGCCAATTCAATTTCAGGAAAAGGCTCTTCCGCACCGTATTCGTTCGTTTGCGGAAGCGACTATCCGCCTCTCAAAGCCATGATCACATCGAAAGACTGCGCAATTTCCTCGGAGTGGCTTGCCGAACGCCTGCAGATCAGCCCCGGCGACAAAGTTTCAGTCTCATATTATTCCCTCCAGAACGATTCCGCCTTGATCGAAAAGAATGCCGATTTCAAGCTTGCCGGAACGATTCCAATGATTTTCCCATACACCTCAAAAATATTTTCACCCGGCTTGAGCAGTCTGGAAAATGTCGAAAACTGCTCGGACTGGGATCCATCTCTTCCGATTGACCTGAAAAAAATCACTCCGGCCGACGAAGACTACTGGGACAAATACCGGAGCGCACCCAAACTTTTCATCAGCCTCGACAAGGCGAAGGAGCTTTGGGCTAACAAATTCGGTGCTTTGACTTCGCTCGCATATGAATTTGAAAACAATGGAGCAGTTCCGTCCGCAGGCGAGATTTCGGCCCGGATCGCCGAGATCAAATCCTCAATAATGAAAAAGCTATCCCCCCAAAAATGCGGCTTCGAATTCATCCCTTTGCGCGAGATGCTCTCAAAATCATCCATCCCGGCCAGCGATTTTTCTCAGATTTTCGCCGGAATGAGCTTCTTCGCAGTCGCATCTGCAATTTTCCTGGTGTACATCCTTGCGTCCTCCGCCATGCTTGAAAGAAAAAAAGACGCATGCGTCCTGCTGTCGCTCGGCTTCTCTCAATCCTTCACGCGCCGAATCCTGATTGCAGAACACATGATCCCAGCGCTTTCAGGAGCCTTTTGCGGGGCGCTTGCCTATCCCCTATATTCCGTCTTAATCATCTCGTTCATCAGCAGATTCTTCCATCCTGACAGCAGATATCTGAAACTGGACTTCTCCTTCAGCGATATAGCCGCATCATTTCTGATATCCGCGCTAGCCTCAGCTATATCTCTTTATATATCATGCGCTTCCATTTCAGGCACAAGGATTGCGAATCTCGCAAAATCCACTTCGTGCGACGGACAAAAATACCGGAAAGGATCCCGACTGCTGACGGCGATAGGACTATGCATCATGGGCGTGTCGTTTGCACCTCTCCTTCTCGTCAAGACCTCGGACGGGGAGAGCTCTGCCGCAGTCTTCTTCCTTTCGGGATTCCTCTTCATGCTCTCGCTCTTCTTCATCTTATCCGCCGCAAGCAGGTACATCTCCTCATCGCCGTTCAAAAATTTCAGTCTTTTCAAGTTGTCTCTCAGGGATCTGGCTTCGGGAGGTCTTTCAACAATATTCGTGGTATTTTCTTTTGCCGCATCCTTCTTTCTGGTGCTTTCTGTCGGAGCAAACAGAACAGATCCCAGGCTCGGTGCGAAGAGCGGGGAAGCTGTCCGCAATTTTGGACTCTGCGTCGAGACAAGCATTCCGCTTGCAGAAGATCTGAACAGTCCGGCGACAAGAAAACGACTTGGGCTCCCTCCGGATCCAAATCTATTTTTTCTGCCGATCAAGACTGGTCCCGGAGAAGATGCGGACTGCCTGAATCTCTGCAAGACCTCAAAGCCAAAAATAATCGGCGTTGACAACGATATTCTTGCCAAAATGGGGGCTTTCTCCTTCTCCTCGACCATTGATGAAAAAAGCGCCCCGGAAGGCGATAGCCCCTGGAAACTCCTCGATCAGAAATTTCCAGACGGAGCGATTCCCGCATTCTTCGATGAAAACGCCCTGCGCTGGATTCTTGCCGGAAAGATTGGAGACAGCTTCAGCTATCTTGATGAAAAAGGCGAAACTGTCCGGATTCGCATCGCCGGGGCAATGAAGAGCTCAGTTCTTCAAGGAAAAATGATCATAGGAAAAAAATATTTCAACGAAATCTTCCCCTCGTATCAGGGGTCAAAAATGATTCTGGCAAAATGTCCATTCGAATCAAGGGACAAAGTTGCAGCAAGCCTCGCCTATTCCCTTTTCGACTTCGGCGCTAGCGTCTCAAAAAGCGAAGATGTTCTTGCGAAATTCGCGGCTGTCGAGAACACCTATCTGGACATCTTCCTTTTTCTCGGAGCCCTAGGACTCCTTCTTGCAAGCGTTGCCACCGCTGTCTTCACCTGGCGGGAGATTTTGAAAAAGCAAAAAGAGCATGCAATCATGGAATCTCTGGGCTTCACCAGAAGGAGCATTGTTTTTCTTGCATTGTCCGGACAGATAATCATACTGTTTTCAGGGCTTCTCATAGGAGCTCTTTCAAGCGCAATCGCGCTGGCTCCAGTCTCCTGGACTCCAGGAAAAGCCCTTCCGCTCAAAGAAATTGCCGCTATTGTCTTCTGCCTGATCTCCGTCTCTATCCTATCCATGCTTTTTTCCCTCCTCTCCGTCGCAAGAAAAAACTGCGTCACGCTTCTGCGGAGCGAATAGACACTAGGAAAACTTATAGTCGTTTAGCGTATACGATCCCGCCAGCAGATATTTCCGCCAACGGTCTTACAGGGCACACACATTTGAATTCACCTGTGGCGTTTCTCCATCAGTTGAAATGATTCGGTGAACGCACACTGATCTGCAGGTGACCCGGGGACGTCGGACATTATTTTTTTCTCTGAGGATCTTACGTCCACCATCATCCTCACTATACATTATAATCAAACCATTTGGGACATCATAACAATCCCTCACAGAACCGGACGTGCGGATTTCCTGCATCCGGCTCTTCACTCGAACATCCCTTGCAGATTCAGTATACATGATGGCATGTTCTATCTCCGGTTTCGGCAGTGGATACCTTTCCAGATACCTCTGGAAGTTCTCCCCCTACAGGCTTTAAATCGTCGGCATATCGCAGCAGCTTCACGTATCCGCTCACATGCGACCCCGTTCCTCTCTCAGTTGATTTCCAGTCCGAGCGCCGACTCGAGCGCCAAAAGCGAGTATGCTGTAACGAGTTCTGGAATTGTCTCCATCCATCTCCCGCTCTTGTCGTTGACCCATTCTCCATTGCCTTTCTGGAGGGAGAGGAGAGTTTTGATAAGATCCTGTCTCCATTTGTGCTCGACTCCGTCATCGGTCTTCACTGTTTCGTCACCCAGCACTGCATGCGCCTTCGAAAAGGTTTGCAGATAGTAGAAAAGTCCCTCGGATCCCATTCCGGGGTTCTCGTCTAGCCTGTAATTTTTCCGTCCCCATTCGATGGCGGCCTTCACCCGTGGATCGTCTTTTGCGAGTTTCGCATAAATCATGCTTTTGAGACCGGCGTAGGTCATACTGCCATATGAGCGGAGTGACTTGCTGTCGTCTATCTTGCCAGCCTTGCTTTCATCTGGCTTGTAGACGAATCCGCCGTAGTTGGGATCGTTTTTGTCTTTGACCACCCAGACTTGGTCGTTCGATTCGGGAAGGTTTTGGACTCTGCTCAAAAACATGACGGCGTTTTTCCAGGCAAGATCTGATTTTTTCGCGTCTTCAGGGCTTTTCGCCTTCGGCTCCTTGTCGAGATAGTCAGTCAAATAGATGGCTTCAAGCGCCCATTGGGTGTTCGAAAGATCGGGATTTCCTGGACCTTTGCTTCCGTAGCCGATGCCGCCAAGGAAAGGGCTTCCGGGATCTTGAAACTGGGATCCGAGCAGATACTTGCGGGCTTTGCGCATCACCTCTTCGTCCTCAGGATTTCCTAAAATCGCCAGAGTCGCCAAGCAGATCGCGGTAGAGTAGTTTGGATATTCCTTTTCGCGTCCGGCAAGCCATATTGAACCGTCCGGCTGTACATTCTTCAAAATGTATTGTCTTCCCTTTTCTACAGCTTCCTTGCGTATGCCGGGGTTTTCTTTTGTACCGCTGTTGTGCAATGCCATGCACACGAGTCCGGTCATCGCAGGATGCTCGCACCAGGATCCGTCGCTTTTCTGCTTGTCAGCAAGGAAATTTACAGCTCTTTGAATAGAGGAAAGCGTCTCGCGCTTCAGAGATTCGTCTATTTTGTCTGTTCTGATCAGACTAGATCTGTCAAGCGGCTTAGGAAGGTCTTCAGAATAGATAATCCCGCATGAAATGCAGAGAGCCAGAGAAATGAGCACCTTCATTTTGTTCATGGATTGATAGCCTTCTTTTTGTTGTTATCGCCTATTTAATGGGTTCAACTTTGCTTTCTTTTATTTCTACTTCAAGCAATGATTTATTTCAGATTATCCTGAAACATCCTTTGTATTCTAGGATCGTTTAACACCTCGCTTGCTTATGCTATTGACTTCTCGATTTCTTCCGTTGGAGTTCACGGCTTTGGCGTATTCTTCTTGGCAGTTTAATTTTGAAAAAACTGCGGCACCCGAAGTCGGTCGCTGAATATTGTCCATAATCTCCGGCAAGCAGACCTTTAATGTGTTCATTCCACTCCTCCAAAATCAGGGCTCGGTTTTCTTGAGCCAGCTTTTGTGCTTTTCGCAGTTCCGCTACTTTCATGTTCTAAGATTCCCCAAGTCCGACCATATTCTCGACATCGAAGACGGCTTCACCACCTCCATGTCGGATTGGTGAACTATCATTTCTGTAGGAGAAAAACTTGAAACCATCTTTTTCGAAAACAGTCGGCATTATTTTCCCTTTTCAGCACTTATTGCCTAATGAGTGGTAAGATAACCCGATTTTATGAAAAGTAAAGTAAAAAGAATCCGGGCCACAGTGTGCGCTTCGTCTGCACTCCCAGGCATTGCATCTGGCTTAATCAGGTGGAGATATGCTTCGGGGTGCTGGCAGGAAAAGTACTCAGAAGAGGGAATTTCATTTCGGCAGAAGATCTCGGGGAGAAGATGGAAATGTTCATTTCCTATTTCAACAGGACTATGGCGAAACCGTACAGATGGACATATAAAGGTCTGCCTCTGACCGCATTTGATTCTTGCTCCTTATCCGATTTGACATGTGAAAATGAAAGTGGCACTCTTTTAGCCGCGGAGTGGCGGAGGGACGTAGCCTATGGTTTCAACCATAGGAATCCATCGTAAAATAGGATCATGCGTGCTGAAGGCACACGGTTCCCTGCAACGTCCCTACAGGACGCAATGGCTTCCATTTCCCTGTCCTGGGGTTGAAAAACCCCAGGCTATATCACATGACCGCGTTGCGGCTAAAAAAAACAAAAAAGTGCCACTGAAAAATCACAGAGCTTCGGATCTCCGGAGTTAAAAGTATAAAGGCTAACCGTTTTCAGACATGGTGTTTGTCTGGGTTATATGCGTCAACATGAAATCTGCACTTGTATCAGCCACTTCAGTCCTTTGCCGCTCGATATCTTGTGCAGAGCGTTCTGTGCCTCTTCGATCGGCAGTGTTCCAGATATCAGGTTTACTGCCAAAACTCGCTCGCGCAAAATGATTTCCAGGGCAAGTTCCATCTGTTTCCGAGTACAGCCATAAGCACCCATCACTGCAAGCTCCTTGTAGTGGATCTCGTTGAAGACATTTTTTTCCAAAACTGCTCCATCACCTGAAAGACCGCTGAAGAAGCAGAGAGACCCGCCTAGTTTCAGACAGCTTACTGCATTGAGCAGAGCTCCTGTTTCAGAACTCGCAGTTACTGCCGCATCGAATTTTCCGAATCCTTCCAGACTGTCCACGACGCTCGCCGTTTTTCCTGTAAGCATTTTCTCAAGCGATCCTGCTCTCCAATGATCAGGTTCGACAATGGCAATTTCTGCATTTTTCTCCGATGCCGCAATCAATGCAATTATATGCCCCAAAGGACCTCCACCAAAAATTGCAAGCTTGGCACGGCTCTTTAGATTCAATTTTTCAATAGCATTTATTGCACATGCAAATGGTTCCGCAAGAACTGCCAGACTTGAGTCAAGCCTGTCCGGAACGGGAATCATATTTCCCGGGCTGACGCACAAAATCTCGGATAGTCCTCCGTCGCGGCTGAAGCCAAGAATTTCAATCTTTTCGCAGAGATTTTCTCTTCCGTCGAGACAATTCTCACAAATTCCGCAAGAAACCCCAGGCCATACGACAACACGCCGTCCACTTTCGGTGTCTAGCCCGCAGATTTCATGTCCCAGGACTCGGGGCAGGATAAGATCCCGATGTCCTTTAACAAATATTTTTGCATCCGTTCGGCAGAGGGCACAGAAGAGAACTTTGACAATGTGTTCGGATTTGTCAGGAACGGGAGCTGGACGCTCCTCGACGAGGATTTCTCCAATCCTGCGCATTGCGACTGATTTCATTTGGATGGGCCTTTGAATTCAAGCAGGAATAATTTCAAGGGAAATGTCTGAAGACTTGACCGAATGGGTCAGAGCTCCGACTGAAATGAAATCAACTCCGAGCTTGGAAAGGGAATTTATGCGCTCCAGCGTAATTCCGCCGCTGGCTTCAAGCTTTGCTTTTCCGGCATTCATTTTGACGGCTTCGGCAATGGTCTCATTGTCCATATTGTCGAGAAGGACATATTCCGCATTGCTTGAGAGGGCTTCTTTGAGTTCGTCGAGGGTGTCCACTTCGACCTCGATCTCGAGTCCTGGATATTTTGCTCTTGCTAGCGCGACCGATCTTCTTATGCCGTCTTTTCCTATCAAATTTGCAAGCTCGCGATGATTGTCCTTTATCATGATTCTGTCGTAAAGTCCGATTCTATGATTCGAGGCACCGCCGACGGATACGGCATATTTTTCGATATTTCTCCATCCGGGTGTGGTCTTTCTCGTGTCAAGAATTTTGCATTTTGATCCTTTTTCGAGTTTTTCCACATAGTTTCTGGAACTTGTCGCGATTCCTGATAGCCGTTGAATAAAGTTAAGCGCGGTTCTTTCGGCTGTTAGCAGAGCCCTCGCCGAGCCTCTTATTTCCGCCAGGACAGAGCCAGAATGGCATAGATCGCCTTCTTTTACAATCGCCTTGAATTCAATGCCTGGATCGAGAGCTCTGAAGACCGCTTCGGCAAGTGGGAGACCCGCGCAGACGCATTTCTCCTTTGCAATCAGCTTGGCATGCGCACGCATTTCGGCTGGAATGACCGATTCTGTCGTGGCATCTCCAGCTCCAATGTCCTCCTCGAAGGCAAGGCTTATCAGTTGATCTATTCTCTTCCAGTCGAGCATATGCCAGTCCTCCATATTGCTCCAGTGCACGTGATCATTCTCGTAAGCATTCACATGCTACGTGTTTTCATCCACGCTTTCGTGAACCGCTCTGCTGTGAACGTCAACGACTTCAAAACGGACAAGACCGTCCAACAATTCCTACTGCGAATGCGAAGCAGTTTGCTGAACTTTTGTGCGAAGATGAAAAATCTTCTTAAATGCCTTAATCTATTGCCACTTCTTTTCCGCCCTTTGATGCCGACTCATAGACTGCATCGAGCATTTTTTGAACCATGAGTCCATCCTCGGCCGGAGAAAGGGTTGCCTTGTTGTACAGGCAGTGCTCGACGAAATCGCGCATTTTCGAACGCCATATCCCTGCCCAGTTGCCGTCCGGCACATAAGAGGGGCTGATATTTACCATGTGATCGTTCTGATCCGCAAAAATCATTGCCGGATCCCATTGTCCGCCAGCCTTTGTGCCCATTATTCCAAAGTTCCAGACATCTTTTTCAATATGGGCGGCAAATGAGGCTTCGATGTTCAGCATTGCTCCGTTTTCAAATCGGATCATGCCGACAGCGAGATCCTCGACATTGTATGTTTTCCAGTCCCAGCCTGCCCATTGGGATTTAGTGGAGCTTGCCTTGTCGCCCAGATATGTGTAGCAGTTGCCGACGGCGGCAACGGGCTTTGGAGATCCCATGACGAAATGGCACATTTCTAGGCAATGCACTCCTATGTCAATCATCGGACCACCACCCTGAAGTTCCTTTCTCCCAAAGACTCCCCAGTTTGGAATTCCTCTTCTGCGGAGCGCCTGTACTCTGGCATAGAGTATTTTGCCGAAATCTCCCTTGGCTACTGCATTTCTGAGGAAAAGGCTTCTGCCGTCGTATCTATATTGGAATCCTATGACCAGCTTGCGCTTGACCCGCTTCGCAGTCTGAATCATTTTAGCCGCCTGAACAGCATTCATCGCCATCGGCTTCTCAACTATGACGTGGGCGCCGGACTCGAGAGCCGCCAGGGCATTTTCCTCGTGCGCTCCATTGGGAGAACAGACGCTGACAGCATCTGGCTTGAGCTTGGCAAGCATTTCTCTGTAGTCAGTGAAGCAATTCGACTCCTCCAGCTTGTATTGCTCGACCTTTTTGAGCATAGGATCCTTGATCGGATCGGCAAGACCAACAATTTTGACATCGCTCATCTTTGCGAATTCCGCAAGATGCGCATTTGCAATTCCGCCCGCTCCAATGCATGCGACTCTCAACACCTTCTGCTCTCCTTTGGCAGGCGAACTTTTCTTTCTGGAAACCTTTGCAGACATTTGCTTCTCCTTGTTGAAGTAAGCCATAGACTGGCAGTTCAATTGTAAATATTCACTAGACGGGACGTAAAGCTAATCTGCCTTGACAGATTTTCAAGCTCCCAAAATACGGACTTATTTTAACACTGCCTTGCCCCTCCACCCCTGTTTTTCATTTTCATATGTCATTACTATCTATGGATGCTGATACGGTTTCCGCTGTTCAGCGAGGTAGGCGGAGCACTGACAATTAAATCATCTTTTGCCAGACCTGATATTATTTCTGCTTCGCAGTCGTTTATCAGTCCAATTTTTACGTCTGTTATGATGGCTTTTCCGTTCTCTATTTTAAAGAGCTTCCAGGAGCCTGATTCCCCTTTGAAGAGTGCTGTTCTCGGGATTATAAGAGCGTTCTGGCTATTTTCTGTTATTATTCTGACATGCACCCTGAAATCCACGCCAAGAGTTTGTCCGGAGTTCAGAATTTCCGTCAAAGCAGTTTTGTCGAAGTCTATCACAACTTTAACGCGTTGCTGTTCTACCCCCAGAGATGATATTTTTGTAAAACCTTTTGGATTTACACGCTGTACTGTCCCTGGAACTTCTCTGCTTTCAAAGACAGCCCCATATATGCCGACCTTGTCCCCGGGCTTAATTGCTGTGGCCTCGTCTGATAGTATTTCTGCCGTAACCTGAAGTTCTCCAAGATCGCCGATTTCAAGGAGTGGTTCACCGGCTGATAGAACGCGTTCGTTGTCAAAAAAACGATTAAGGACTACCCCGTCTATGGGGCTTGTCATTACTGCCAGCTTCAGATTGTGTACTGCCTCTGCCTCCGCCGCCTGGCTAGCCGCAAGCCTGCTATTGAGGACCTTTCCTTCAAGCTGTTTTCTGCTTAGATATTCGCTTATGTATTTAGGACCGAGCGAAAAGATTGTGCTGATGAGCTGAAACACGCCGTGTGTAAGTTCATCCGAGGCAACTTTTACATTAGCAACCGCGGACTCCATTTCGGCCTTGCTCACTGAAATTTTGCTTACCGCCTGTCCGCTGGCAACGAGGGTATCCCTGTGTTCGTCAGTATATTTTGCGGCACTGCGGCTTGCTTCAACCCACTTTTCGGAAATACTTTCCAGTTGATTCATTATTTGAATCCATTCCTGGGATTCGCGGAGCGCTGTTTCCTCAAGCTGATTGAATTTATTAATACTGATTTCGCCCTGGAGAGCTTCGCAGTGTGCTGAAGCCTCAGCCAATGAAGCCTCCAGAAGGCTTGTGTCCATGCGCGCAAGTTCCTGTTTCTGTTTGACTTTTTCCCCTGGCTGGAGCATGATCGGCATGATGCGTCCGTTCATAGGCATGCATATTTTCCATGTACGTGGAAGGGTCGTTTTGGCACGCTCCTCGACATATTCCGAGATATTTCCTTCTCTGGCTTTGCCTGCGCTTACTGGAATTCCTTTCATGGAATCCCGGACAAGGATCAGAGCAATCAGAATTCCTATTACGCCTAGAAACAGCCATTTGATTTTTTTCATGATTTTTACTCCTTCATCTGCAGAGCTTCGCTCCAGTTCATTTTGTTGATTAAATTCTGCACAATAAGATGTGCCGAAAATGTAAATGCGAATGCAAGAAAAACAGTTAAAATCCATGTTGACGGATCAACCACGCAATACATGGCATAAACTTCGTTGCGGAATCCGAGACTCATGCCGTAGAGCAGAAAATATCCGAGCGGCATGCCTGCGAGCACTCCAATCAGGTTTGTGGACACGGTTTCTCTCCAAAATATTGAGCCAACCTCGAGCGGATAGTACCCTAGTACGCGGAAAGTAGCAATTTCGCGTTTTTTCTCTGCCAGCGATATAAGGACGGAATTAAGGATTGCACCGAAGAAAATAACACCTGCAAACAATACCATTGCAAAGGACATGCCCTGCAGTGATTTCACAAGTTTTTCATTGATCTGCCTCTTCTGTGCCGCCATGCTTTCCAGAGAGGAGAGCAGAGGCCATTTTTTTGCTTCTGAAGCAAGATTAAGCCATTCATCCCGGTTGAAGCGTCCTTTGAGCTGAATCGCCGATACGGCGTTTTCTTCATACACAAGCTGATTTAGATAATCATAATTTGCGTAGACTGCTATTCCAAATGAGCTGTCCACCAAGCCGCGGACCGGTATATTTTGCGGTTTTCGCAATCCTTTCACGGGGACAATAGTAAGCATGTCTCCTATTCTCAAATTCAGCTCTTCAGCGAGGCGTCTTGTCATGAGAAGTCCAGTTTCAGGCACTTTGACAGGGTTTCCGTCAATGCAGCATGGGACAGTAAGTTTTGCATTTTGAACAAGTCCTGTTATAACGCCTTTCCTGCGGTGACTACCGCTTATGAAGTCGCATGGGATATCCATCTGCGGTTCCGCGAGGGCAACGCCCGGAATGCGTTTTATATCGAGCAGTGCTCCGCCGTCCAGCTCGCTTCTGAATGTCAGTGTATAATCGCCGCGCAGAACTTTCTCGAACTGGAACTTAACCATAAACATGATTGAGTTGTTCATTCCGAGCGCCATGACGAGGATTGCGGCTCCCATCGCGGACGCGCAGACAGCTACTGCCGTACGTCCCGGATTTCTGAATAGTGATCGCATTACAATCTGCCATCTGAAATCGAGTTTTTTCCAAAGCCAGCTCCATTCTTCTATTATGATTTTCCCCATGCCGGGCGGCGCTGGCGGATGCATTGCCTCGGCCGGGTTCAGACGTATTATACGTTTTGTTCCGCGGAGAGCGCCGAGAACAGCGCATAGCATTGCCGCAACTATGCCAAGAATCATTAGACTAGGATAGCAATGACTTTCCAGATGCGGGAAAGTATATAGTCCATGGTACATGCCGATCATCGCGTTGTTAATCCAAGTTCCGAGAAGACAGCCCGTAATTCCACCAAGAAGTCCTACGATGGCTCCGAACTTTATATAATGAAGCATCACAGCACTGGTTGAAACACCAATAGCCTTGAGGGTTCCAATAACAACGCGGTCCTGTTCTGTCATCCGCAACATAATTACGTTGAGCACCATTGCGGCAACTCCCAGGAATACGAGCGGAAAAACTGTCGCCTGCTGTTTGATTCCACTTATTTCTGTGCCGAGAGTTAGATTAGAGCTTTGCTCGCTTAGAGATTCACAGTTGAAAACGCCGTAGGGAGCCAGTGCGTGTCTGATTTCATCGAGCGGCAAATCAGGTGTAAGTCTGTAGCCGTGATCAAGCAGTCCGGCCACGCTGTTGCAGGCTCCGTGAAAATCTAAAATGTCCTCCGCAAAACTGCGTTTTATCCAAAATATTCCATATTTGCCAGGAGCTGGCATGGCATTTCCAG
Organism: Victivallis vadensis; assembly: GCA_020718525.1. Classification (GTDB taxonomy): domain Bacteria; phylum Verrucomicrobiota; class Lentisphaeria; order Victivallales; family GWF2-50-93; genus DYRX01. The sequence goes on along the minus strand of DYRX01000009.1, from coordinate 11,500 downwards.
GCTGAGTCAGATAAATGTATTCTGGTGAAATTGCTATTCCGACAACGAACAGATTCTTCTCCTGCCCATTCAGGACAAGCTTGATGAATGAAGCAGAAACAATTTTATGTGCAGCAGCAAATTTTTCTGAGACAATGACTTCATCACGGTTTTCCTGCGTGAAATATGTACCACTTCTTAGTAGTATGTTGTTGATTTGACTGGAAGGTCTGTCCGGCAGTGATATGGCCAGTCCACTGATTGGCTCTGGAATTTCCGGCATATTGACAGTGACTGGATATTCTATTCGTGTCTGAATCTCTGAAACACCTCTGATGCTGAGCAGATTTTCAATGTCCGCTGATGGAGCCTTTTTCAAGGTCACCCAGAAATCGGCCATTCTGCAGGTTGAATAGTAGGAGTTTTTTGCGGAGATCAGGTCAATGGCAGTTCCAGTCATCCCCACCATCGAGCCTACTCCGACCGCAATAATTGCCATCACGGCAAGCAGGATTCCCTTCGATTGCCATAGATCTCGGCACAGTTTGCGGTTCAGCACTGTTCCGCTTGATTTTTTTGCCGAATTTATATTGGAACCTCAGGATTTCGTGAGCGAGGACTGTTTTACCAGTCAATCTCCTCTATTTTCGCCTGTTTGATATTTTTTTCAGAGCCAGCAATGACTCCGCTGTTCAAATGTATCACGCGATGTGCGAGTTTCGCTATCGGTGTGGCGTGTGTAATTATTATGATAGTTGTCCCGAGCCGTTTGTTGAGATCAAGTAGAGTCTGCAGAACCTGTTGCCCGGTTTTCGCATCCAGCGCGCCTGTTGGTTCATCGCAGAGCATTAAACGAGGTTTTTTTGCCAGAGCTCTAGCAATGGATACGCGTTGTTGCTGTCCGCCAGACATCTGAGCAGGGAAATGTTCTTTTCTGTCGGATAGACCGACAAGCTCCAACGCCTCATCAGGATTCATCGGGTCATCTGCAATTTCAGTCGCTACTTCAACGTTTTCCTTTGCTGTCAGTGTCGGAACAAGATTATAGAACTGGAACACGAAACCGATGTTTTTGCGTCTATAGGCTGTAAGCTGTCCTCCGTTGAATTTTGCTATATCCGAGTTGTCAAAGCAGATTTCTCCAGCTGATGGTTTATCAATTCCACCAATAATATTAAGAAGGGTGCTCTTCCCAGAGCCGGATGCTCCAAGAATAACTGTGATTTCACGACGGAAAATTTCGAGATCTACGCCGCGCAACACAGGCACTTGAACCTCTCCCATCACAAAAGTTTTTTCGACTCCGGAGAGGCAGATTTCAACATTTTCAGATTCAATCATTGATATTCCATTCCAATTCCGAGTATAAACTTTTGAGCTGAAAATTGTTGCTTTAGCGATCAGAATTTTTTGTTTTGCAAGAAAGACGGCTTTGATGCCGTCCGAATTTCATTTTGCCTGATTCTGACCAAGAAGGGAAAACGGAGTTGGCGCAGTGACTACTGTAAAATCAAGATCCAGGCTGTCCTTAAAATCGTCCAGGAGCCTGTTTTTCAGGTTGAAAGAGATCTTTTCTCCGTTCTGCGGCGGAACAAAGAAAAGAAGCGTATAAATCTGCGTTCCATCGCTCTTCAATTCCGTCTGCGATCCATCAAACACAGCATCGTTGAGACGTATCGCCGCCGTCTGATAAGTCGCTCCTGACGAATCAGTTAGAACATAGTCAAAGACGCTCAGTGAACGGCCTTTGTCTAGCTTAAGACTCAGCAAAGCAATCGCTTCGGTTTCTTTGACAGCCTCCAATTGCATGACAGTGGTACCCGTCGGATCGTATTTGCAAATTTCCGCCTGTATGACTTCTGCAGTCCTGAGCCTTTTTGGGGCTGGTGGTGCCGGAGGAACAGGAGGTGGAGCCGGACTCTGCTGGTCCTGAACCTGCGGTGGAACGGGAAGCGGCGGCGCATCCTGAGCCGACAGTTCAATCAGGATCTGAAGCGCAAGCAAAGCGCAGAATAATTTCAGAAAATACAGTCTCATTTATTTTCTTATCGGCATTATTACGTAGGAAAACTCATCACCGCCAGTGGAAAGCATTACAGGACTGTAGCCGTCATTGAACTGAAATACAACTTTGTCTGCATCCATTGCCTTGAGCGGATCCACTAAAAATTTTGGATTGAACGAAACGCCGATTTCAGAACCTGGATAATTTATCTCGACGCGCTCTTCACCATATCCATTTTCAGGCGAATTTGCAGTCAAGAGCATTGAATTTTCAGTGAGCAGAAACTTGACAAATGGCTGAGATTCGGAGGCAAAGGCTGAGACGAGGCGCAAAGGGACCAGCAGGGAGGTGATGTTCAGTTCCGCCTTTTTTGTGAAGGATGTCGGAATAACCTGCTTGTAGTTCGGATATGTGCCTTCCTGAAGTTTGGAAGTTATAATTGTGTTCCCAATCTTGAAAGAAACCATGTTCTCACCGATCTCGGCAATGACATCGCCTTCTGTTCCAAGAAGTCTCTCGAGCTCGACAGCCGTCTTCAAAGTAATTATAGAGTCCCCATCAGACGACATGAGATTTTCAACCTGCTTCTCGAAGAGCGCCAGCCTTTTTCCATCGGTAGCGACAGTCACGAGGACGCTCTGCTTCAAACTTACAAAAACACCGTTCAAAGTTTTCCTGCTGTCGTCCTTGAGTGCGGCGTAGCTGACGCTTTTCAGCATCCTTGAAAATTCAATCTGCGGCATTTTGAAGGACAGCTTCGCCGCAAATTCGTCAAATTTTGGAAAATCTTCAGCAGGCAAGGTCGGCGCCACGCAATAGCCATTCTTAAAATTGACACGTATGGTGTTCTGCTCGGTCTCAAGGTTGAGTTCCTCGTCTCTGACATCCCTTAGCACTTCGATAAATTTTTTAACTGGCATAGTGACTTCCCCTGGCTCCTTCACGTCTGCCGGAAGTTCGACTATGACCCTGTTTTCGAGGTCTGTCGCAAGCATGGACAGTGCATTGTCCTTGGCGACGACAAGAACATTGTAGAGAATTGGCAAGGATGTTCTGGTAGCAACGATTCCAGATACCTTTTCAAGTCCTGAGGCAAGATCCGACTTCTTGATTTTAAGCTTCATCAAAGCACCTTCTCTTTCTAAGATATTATTATATAGATTGTTTAGATCCTATTATTATAAGTCTGTTCACAATGTTGATAGAATGCACTTGCATTCCTGCGGACAGCCTCTAATTTGTCAATAATCGCATGTTGAAAGGTTTTGAATTAACAGCTTATCAAAAATTTTCAACAGGTGATTGACATCTTTGTCAACACTCGAAATCGAAATTCGGAGCGCCTAAGAGAATGCCACATCAAACTGCGGAACTTTATATCAGATATCCGCGACTTCAAGCCATTGAAGTCAATATTTCGACAGCTTTTTCAGTCCTCAAGGAGACAGTACAGAGGGGGGGAAAGATTTTTGCCTGTGGGAACGGCGGAAGCGCATCGGACGCTGGCCATATGGTTGGAGAGCTGATGAAGTCTTTTATTCTGCCGCGACCAATTGGAAAGGATTTTCGGAGCCAGCTTGAAAGGCTTTATGGGGCTTGCGAATCCGAGAGGATTGCCTCCGGTCTTCAAAGTGGAATAAGATCCATCGCTTTAGTCGGCGATCCAGCCTTTGTGACCGCCTTTTCGAATGACTGCAGTTACGAAATGCTCTATGCCCAGCAGGTATTTGTGCTTGGAGATCCAGGTGACTGCCTGGTGTCGTTCTCATGTTCTGGCAATTCCCCCAACATTTTGAACGCGATGATGGTGGCGAAGGCAAAAGGGATTAAAACGATTCTTTTCACAACTGCAGTTGGCGGAAAAGCCGCGCCCCATGCAGACGCCCTGATAAATGTTCCGGAAACTGAGACATACAAGGCTCAGGAGCTGCATCTTCCGATCTATCATGCCCTTTGCGCCGCTCTTGAGGAGGAGATTTATGGAGCCTGCTGAAAGCCCTAGGCATATCGCCATAATCATGGATGGAAACAGGCGCTGGGCGGAAAAGCGCGGACTTCGTGTCGCAGAAGGGCACAAGGCAGGTGCGAAAAACGTAAGAACAATCCTGGAGGCCTGCAAAGAATTCGGAGTGAAATATTTGACTCTGTATGCTTTCAGTACTGAGAACTGGAAGCGCCCTCCTTCCGAAGTGGCAAGTCTGATGTTTTTACTGAGAAGCTTCATCTCTGAAAATCTTCCGAAGATGAAGGAGGAGGGAATAAGGCTTCGTGCCATAGGGGACATAGAGAAGCTTCCACTTGCGACAAAAAGGATTCTGAAGAGCGCCATCAATGAGACAAGTTCAAACGATGGGGGGCATCTTATTCTTGCCATCAGCTATGGAAGCAGATCGGAGATAGTGGATGCCGCCAAAAAGCTCGTCAATGAAGTCTCGAAAGGTCTTCTGAAGCCAGGCGACATTGATGAAAATCTCTTCAGGAGCATGATGTATGCTCCAGATATTCCCGATCCCGACATAATGATCAGGACAAGCGGCGAACTGAGGCTGAGTAATTTTCTGCTCTGGCAGATTTCATATTCCGAGCTTTGCTTCAGCGAAAAATGCTGGCCGGATTTTGGTAGGGACGATATTGCCGAAGCTCTTGGCTCGTTCAAAAAGCGGGAAAGGCGCTTCGGTTTGAGAAAATGCTGAAAAGATTCTTCAGTTCCGTATTTCTTTTTTCAATTCTTTTTGGCACAGTCTTTCTTGACGGCTGGCCCGGAACAGCATTATTTGTCGCTGTCGGCGCCATGCTTGCCTATTGTCTGATGACCGAGACTTCGGCAATATTTTCCAAAATATTCCTTTCAAAAACATCCCCCCTTCTCCCTTTCATGGGAATATTTTTCTTTCTGCTCTCATTCCTATGTGCGTGCCTCAATCTCCGCCAAGGCATAGCGTTTTTCCTTCCAAGCTCTCTGATGATCTGCATTTTCTGGATTTTCATTCTCATGCATGCAGGAAACAAGGAGGGCATTTTTTCAGACATCATTTCAGGAGGGGCGTTTTTTCTCGTCATGCTCCCAATCTCATCTCTGCTTGGCATATACATGTTCAATGAAGGGGGCCTGGACGGAAGACGCCTGCTTGTCTTTATGGTGATTGTGACAAAGTCCGCCGACATCGGAGGCTATCTTGGAGGGACGGTCAGTTCAGCTCTCATGAAGGGTGGAAACCATAAAATCCTTCCTTCAATAAGTCCGAAAAAATCCTGGGAAGGCACCATATGCGGACTTTTGCTTTCAGTTTTCACCAGCCTCTATTTCGCTGAAACGTTTGGAGTTTCCAAGACTGGCATGCTCCCGGCTCTGCTTGGCGTGCTACTCTTTTTCGGATCATTTTTTGGAGACATGGCGGAGTCCTCCCTGAAACGCGCCGCTTCGCTCAAGGATTCAGGAAAAACTATTCCCGGAATCGGCGGAGCTCTTGATCTCATGGATAGTTTTTTGCTGAATGCTCCAGTATTTTACGGAATAATACTATTTTCTGCAAACCATTTATGCGGATGAAGATATGACTGAAAAACATGACATATGCGTGATAGGCGGCGGATATGCCGGACTCGCCGCCGCAACTGCCGCCGCCAGGAAGGGTGCCGACACGGTTCTCTACGAGCAGTATGGCGAGATAGGAAGAATTTCACGGTGCGGGGGCGGAACTGTCCTCGCAGAAGTCAGCTCATATTTTGATCCTGCCGACATTTCCCAGAAAATATCAAAAATATCCTTCATATCCGAAAACCGCCGCTCCGACCATGAAATTCCGGAACTGGG
>DYRX01000009.1:0-5602 GCA_020718525.1 Victivallis vadensis | reverse complement strand
CTCAGAAGCATGCTACGCAAAGTGGCGAGAAAACTGATTGGTGTCTGACATTATTTGCCTTTTAATTCCCTCTTAACATAATTCTAACAAATCGGCTATAGCTTAGCCCCTGTTTTTTTGCCGCATTCTGGCGACAAACACACAATAAACAGGAGGAGATATGAATTTTCAGTTCAGGAAGGCTCTGGTTGGAATGGTCGGTCTCGGCGCGGCGCTCGTCGCGTTCAACGCAAAGTCGCAGATGATCAACGGTGCCGGGGCTTCGTTCCCTGCCCCAGCCTACCAGAAATGGATGGCTCTCTACGCGAAGGAAAGCGGAGAAAAGATCAACTACCAGTCTGTCGGCTCAGGAGCCGGAATTGCGCAGATCAAGGCGAAGACAGTTGATTTTGGTGCTTCGGACGAACCTCTGTCGAAGGAAGCCCAGGACGCTGCCGGCCTTGTGCAGTTCCCTATGCTCATGGGAGGAATTGTCATGGTCGTCAATGTTCCAGGAGTCAAGCCAGGCGAACTCAAGCTCAGCGGCGAAATGATTGCGGACATTTTTCTTGGAAAAATCAAAAAGTGGAATGATGCGCAGATCGCCAAGATGAACGAGGGCCTTGAGCTTCCCGATCTCGACATCATCGTCGTGCATAGGGCGGACGGTTCCGGAACGACCTGGAACTTCACGAACTACCTTGTGAAGGTTTCCAAGGAATGGGCGGATGGCCCCGGCTGTGACAAGCAGATCAAATGGCCTGTCGGAATCGGCGGATACACCAATTCTGGAGTTGCCGCCAACGTCAAAAAGCAGAGAGGCTCGATCGGATATGTAGAGTCGGCATACGCCTTCGAAAACAAAATGGCACACACCCAGGTGAAGAATGCCGCTGGCAAATTTGTCCAGCCGGAAATGAAGACCTTCCAGGCTGCTGCTGCGAACGCCGACTGGAAAAACGCCCCAGGCTTCTACATGGTGCTCACGAACCAGCCCGGCGATGAGAGCTGGCCTATGATGGCTGCAACCTACATCCTTGTCTACAAAGAGCAGGACGATGCCGTCACGGCTGGAAAAGTTCTGAAATTCTTCGACTGGGCGTACTCGAAAGGATCAGAATCCGCCTCCAAGCTCGGTTATGTTCCGATGCCGGCAAATGTCGTCGGCATGGTGAAAGACCTTTGGAAAAACGGAATCAAGTCCAAGGGACAGCCAGTTTACAAGTGATTAAGCAAATGCGCCGCCCGGCGGGGAAATTCCTGCCGGCGCGGCGTCTTCTTCAACTCTCAGCAATTTGACGACAGAAATGAGAATACTCCGATGAAGGCGGACAACAAAGCGAAAAGCAATTTTGCCGACAAGGTTTTCAAAGGGGTGGCTTTTATCTCCGCCTCAATGATACTTGTGGTGATGGGAGCCCTCTTTTTTCAGCTGATGATAAGTTCCCTTCCCTCCATCAAGGAATTTGGAATTTCCTTCCTCTGGTCCCAGGAATGGGATCCGGTCGAAAATAATTTCGGAGCTCTCTCCAGCATATATGGAACCCTTGCTTCAACCGCCATTGCAATGCTTGTGGCAGTTCCACTGAGCTTCGTAATCGCATTGTTCCTAGTCGAGCATTCGCATCCCGTGCTCAGCAAAATCGCCGGGCAGGCCCTGGATCTTCTGGCGGCGATCCCCAGCATCATATACGGAATGTGGGGACTCTTTGTCTTTGCTCCTTTCTTGCAGGACAGAGTCCAGCCTTTTCTATGCAAAAATCTGGGTTTCATCCCCCTCTTCAAAGGCTACCCGATGGGGGTAGGGATGCTCACCGCCGGACTGATTCTCGCCCTCATGATACTTCCCTTCATAAGCGCCGTCATGAGAGATGTCTTCAGGATGGTGCCCTCCGTCGTGAAAGAATCTGCATACGGAATCGGCTCGACTACCTGGGAAGTCACTGTCAACGTCACGATGAAATATGGCATGCAGGGGATGCTTGGGGCAATTTTTCTTGGACTTGGCAGGGCTATCGGCGAAACAATGGCCATCACATTCGTGATTGGCAACGCCCAGAGGATATCTGTCTCCCTCATGGAGCCTGGCAATTCGATCGCATCGGCTCTTGCAAGCCAATTCTCCGAAGCTGTATCCCAGCCGCTGTTCAAGAGCGTTCTCCTTGAACTTGGCTTCATACTCTTCCTGATGACCTTCGTCATTCAGATTGTCGCTCAAATCTGGCTGAACAGAGTCAGAAAAAGCATGGGGACCGGCCTATGAGCCTGACAAAAAAAACAGTTTTTTTCAGGAAGTCCCTGGATAAGGCGACACAGTTGATCTCCATATGCGCCGCTTTGACCGGCATCATTTTTCTCGTATGGATCCTCTTCGAGGTGATATCAAAGGGCTTCGAGGCGTTCAGCGTGGACTTCTTCATGCTTCCAACTCTTGATCAGGAGGAGGGCGGAGTGGCAAACGCAATACTCGGAACTGTGATTATAACTGTGGTCTCCACAGTGATCGGAGTGCCGCTCGGACTGCTAGGCGGTGTATTCTTGTCCGAATATGGCAGGCAGGGCAGAATTGGCGACCTGATCAGATTCTCAGCCAATGTCATGATGGGAATGCCTTCGATCATCCTAGGTCTTTTCGTATATACGCTTCTTGTTCAGACAACTGGAAATTTTTCAGGATTGGCAGGAGCCATCTCCCTGGCGATCATCATGCTCCCGGTGGTTTTGAGGACGACTGAGGACATGCTCTGCATGGTTCCGAATGCGCTCCGGGAATCGGCGCTCGCCCTTGGAACGCCCAAGTGGAAGGTCACAATTCAAATACTCTTCAGATCGGCGAGAACCGGACTCATTACGGGAATTCTCCTCGCCATTGCAAGGGTCAGCGGAGAAACAGCCCCATTGCTTTTCACATCCATGAACAGCTACTACTGGCCACTCGATCCGTGGTGGAATGTGTCAAGCTTCTTCACTTCCCCCACCGCCAATCTGACCGTCACCATATACAACTACGCCATGTCGCCATATGCACAGCTCAACAAGATGGCATGGGGTGCCTCGCTTCTTATCACGTTCGCCGTGCTTTCCATAAATGTGTTGGCAAGATATCTGCTCAAGGAGAAAAAATAGTGAACACCTGTTCCATCGAAAACCCCAAAATCAGTGTCAGAAAGCTTGATTTCTTCTACGGGAACCATCAGGCGCTCTTCGGCAACTGCATGGACATCCCGGAAAAACTGGTAACCGCCATAATCGGTCCGTCCGGATGCGGCAAGTCAACATGCCTACGCGTCTTCAACCGCATCTACGAGCTCTACAGGGAGCAGAGGGCGGAGGGGGAGATCATCATTGACGGCGAAAATATCCTGTCCCCGGATGTTGACGTGCTCGAACTCAGGAGGAAGGTCGGAATGATCTTCCAGAAGCCCACCCCATTTCCGATGACGGTCTATGAAAACATCGCCTACGGATTGCGACTGCACTACAAGCTCGGCAAGAAGGAAATGTCCGACAGGGTCGAAAAGGCCCTGCGCGGCGCCGCCTTATGGGAGGAAGTGAAGGACAAGCTCGCCAGACCGGGCATGGCGCTGTCCGGCGGACAACAGCAGAGGCTCTGTATCGCAAGGGCAATAGCCGTCGAGCCTGAAATACTGCTCATGGACGAGCCGACTTCGGCGATTGACCCGATCGGAACCCTCAAAATCGAGGAGCTCGTGCAGGAGCTCAAGCAGAACTTCAGCATAGTTATTGTAACTCACAACATGCAGCAGGCGGCGAGAATCTCAGACTACACCGCATTCTTCTACAAAGGCGAAATAATCGAATACGGAAATACAAAGAAGATTTTCACAAACCCCTCGAATAAAAAGACGGAAGAGTATATTACCGGAAGATTTGGATGATATAACAAAAAGGAAAAACAGCCATGTCACTGCTCCTAGACAGAGAAATCTCAAAACTGAAAAAAGACATACTTCACATCTCCGCACTAGTCGAGGAAAATCTGCGGAAATCGGTGGACTCCGTCCTCAGACACGATGAAAAACTCGCAAAGACTGTCATCTCGGGCGACAACGAGATTGACAGGCTTGAGATCGAGCTCGAAGAGGAATGCCTCAAAATCCTCGCGCTACATCAGCCAGTCGCAATTGATCTCAGATACGTGGTCTCATGCCTCAAGATCAACAACGACCTCGAAAGAATCGGCGACATGGCGGTCAACATCGCTGAACGCTCCCTGGTGCTCTGCGGAGTAAAAGATGAAACTGTCCCTGAAATCCTCGGAGAAATGATGGAGGACGCACAGGCAATGCTGAGAAAAAGCCTCGACGCATTCATAGACATGAACTCCGAATGGGCGCTCCAGGTCTGCGAAAGCGACTCCAAAATTGACGGGCTCAACAGAGAAATGCATCAGGAAATACTCAAGAACATCAAGCACAAAAACAAAAAAGTCAAATACTTCATGAACCTTCTGGCAATCTCAAGAAACTTGGAAAGAATTGCCGACTACGCTACAAACATCTCTGAAGATGTCATATACATGACCCAGGGCACAATCATCAGGCACAAGATAGCCGACATCGAGCCCATTCCCAACGAAGAGAGCTGACAGATTTTAAATAAAATATTTGACAATAGAGATCCGTCATCTAAATTATATTCCAATGTTACATAATTCTTTTTTGCATTGAAATCATAAGGAGTGGAAAGAAATGAAAGCTGGAACAGCTTTTACAGGTTTTGTGGATCTTCAGGTCAACGGCTATCTCAATGTCAGCTTTTCTTCGCCAGATTTGACTGCAGACGATTTCCGCAAGATTTCATTGAGTCTTTTTTCCAGAGGGACAGCTCTCTTTCTGCCGACTCTCGTTACTTCTCCGGAGTCTGTCTACGAGCGGAATCTGCCGCTCATATCCGACCTGCTCGAGGAGGAACCCTTCAAATCGCGGATTCCGGGACTGCATCTCGAGGGACCTTTCCTTTCGCCTGAACCCGGAGCGATCGGGGCGCACAAAAGCGAGCTTGTCCGTAAGCCGGACATTTCATTTCTGCGCAAGATGATCAAGCTTTCGCGAGGGAAGGTCAAATTGCTGACAATTGCGGCGGAAATGCCTGGCGCTGATAAACTTGCGAAATTCGCTAGCTCGCAGGGCATAGCGGTTTCTTTGGGACACCAGATGGCGGGCGCATCGTCAATTAAAAAGCTTGCGGCGGCTGGCGCAAAGGCCCTGACCCATCTTGGAAACGGACTGCCGAACAGCATCAACAGACACGAAAATCCTCTATGGCCGGCTCTTGCCGAAGATTCACTGACAGCAATGATCATTCCCGACGGCAATCACATAAACGCCGACATGATAAAGGTTTTTCTGAGGGCTAAGGGAGTCTCCCGTCTCATAATGGTTAGCGATGTCTCATATCTTGGAGGACTGCCTCCTGGAAAATATGGTTCTCCGGAATGGAGGGAGCTGGTCATTGAAAAGAGCGGCAGAATTTTCTATCCGGCGCACAACTGTCTTGCAGGCTCGTCAAAAAACCTTTTCCAATGCATGAACTATCTTGCCTCGCTCAATCTGATGAGCATGAAGGATCTGCTCGCCGTTTCAGTCTCGAATCCGCTCAA
>DYRX01000154.1 GCA_020718525.1 Victivallis vadensis | reverse complement strand
TCGGCTATGGACCACATAGTCTCACCGCATCAAACTGCTCCTCTACTGGAAATATTTACAGCGATGGAAGCTATGTAGCTGGACTTTTCGGCTATTGGAGTGGCGGGCTCAACGATAGCTATTCGACCTGCGATGTCCTCCCTGTCAACAGCCCCATGTCGTCAGGAGAGATCCGTGGTGGACTCTTGGGGGTGACTACGGGAAATATCCAGCGTTGCTATGCCACAGGCAATGTCGAGGGATATAGTCAGGTTGGTGGACTTGTCGGATTCCTCTGGTATGGCGATGCCTATGACTGTTACGCCCGTGGCAATGTAAGTGGCCATGACAATGTCGGTGGATTCGTAGGATATACCTGCTATGGAGTCTCCACTTGCTTATGCACTGGCACGGTGACAGGAACCGCAACTTATGTCAATCCCTTCGCCGGGTATGCAGCTGACAACAATAGCAACTGCTTCTGGAACTCCGACAACGCCAGCGGCGGCACGGCCTATGGCGCCGTCGGCAAGACGACCGCGCAACTGAAGACGCGCAGTACTTTTACTGCCGCGACTTGGAACATGTCCACAACCTGGGGAATGAACGGAAGCACAAACAACGGCTACCCATTCCTCTGCGTTCTCGCCGGAGGCTATGGCGTCTATTATGATGGCAACGGCAGTGACGGCGGCAGTTCTCCGATTGACGGAAACATCTACACCAATGGCAATACCGTCACCGTGCTCGGCAATGCAGGCGGACTCACCCGCGACGGCCATGTATTCAGCCATTGGAACACATTAGCCAACGGCTCAGGCACCAGCTATAGTGTTGGAAACACTTTCGTGATCGGCGCGGCAAATGCAGTTCTCTACGCACAATGGACGTATGTCGGCTACTCGGTCACATATCTGGGCAACGGCAGCACCGGCGGAGATGCGCCTGTTGACGGTTCTCTCTACGATCCCACCGACACTGTCACCGTCCTCGGAAATATTGGAGCACTGGTCAAGACAGGAAGCAGTTTCAACGGATGGAACACCGCCGCCGACGGCAGTGGCACAAGCTATAATCCTGACGACACCTTTGCGATGGGCTCGGCGAGTGTCCGCCTCTATGCAAAATGGACTCTCAACACATATCCAGTCACATACAGCGGCAATGGCAACACTGGCGGCACCAAGCCTGACGACCAAAGCAAGACTTATGGCGTGACCCTGGTATTGCGCACAAACAGCGGCAGTCTGGTCAGAGACGGCTACACATTCTCGGGATGGAATACTTCTGCCGACGGCACTGGAACAAACTACGCCGAAGGGGCGGACTACACCGACAATGCGGCGTTGACGCTCTACGCGAAGTGGGCGGGAGTCGAGTGGACGGTCAATTTTGAAACAGATGGAACCCCTGGGGCGAGCCTCAGCGGCACCACAAGCCAGTCCGTTCTAAATGGTTCTGACTGCAGTGCCGTAACCGCGCTTGTTCCTGCAAAATATCATTTCTATCGCTGGACAAAAGACGGAGACACCTACAGCACAGATGTCAGCATCACACCCACCAATATTACCGCTGATATGACGTTCATTGCGAATTTCGCAGAAACCGCTCCTGAAGATTTCGACGGCAGTGGAAAAAGCGATGTCGCCGCAGAGAATTCGGCAAACAATTCCGGCTGGCTATATTTCATGAACGGAGTAAGCCCCACCGGGAATGCAAAGATCTACACGAAGACTAACTTGGACTGGGAAGTCATCAAAATAGCCGACTTCAACGGCGACGGAAAGGCGGATCTCCTCTGGAGAGATACGTCAAGCGGAGCAGTGCTGGTCTATCTTATGAATGGCGCAGTCATCATATCAGCTAAAACCATCTACAACGGCGCGACGGGCTGGATACCATATGACTGCGTCGAGCTCAATGCCGACGGCAAAACAGACATAGTCTGGCGGAATCCAACGGCGAACGTCTATTGCGCCTGGACCATGAACGGAACCTCCGTACTCGACAGCGCAATGCTCACATCCGGAAGCGGCTGGGCGATCAAGGCTCTTGCCGACTTCAACGGCGACGGACGCAACGACATCCTTTGGGAAGTGAGAAACATCGGCTCGATAAGACTGATGAACGGCGTTGTTCCTCTCTCAGAAGATGTTCAGATCTACAACCGAAACAGCAATTGGGACATAGTGAAATGCACGGACTTCAATGCGGACAGAAAGGCTGACATTCTTTGGGATCTCATGAGCAGTGGCGCAGGATACATCTATCTCATGAACGGCACGAGCATTGCTTCGCATGGCTATGCATACACAAGCACCAGCGATCCCAACTGGGAAATCATCAATTACGGTGATTTCAACGGCGACGGCAAGACTGACATCCTGTGGGAGAATACAACAAAAGGAACAGGTTGTGTCTATCTCATGGACGGACTCTCGTTCACATACAAAGTCATATACACGCTCAAAGATGTCAACCCGGCGACAAAGTGGAACGTAGTCAAGACAGGACTTGACTTCAACGACGACGGCAAGAATGACATGCTCTGGGAGAGCGCCGGCACGAAAAAGACTCTTGCCTATCTGATGAATGGATTCACGATCACTGCAACAGGCACCGTCTATTCCAATGGGACAAGCTGGGAGCTTCTATTGGAGTAAATAGCTACTAAGCCCTTCTGCTGGCGCATGATTTCTGGCGGGACGAATGCGAGCATCCCCAAAGCAAGCTTTCAACGGATCCCTAGGAATGACTGCGCCAGCTTTTTTTCTCCATGAACAAGATCCCTATCGGAGATTGCATCCTGATTTCTTGTGTCTCAGCCCGATTTTCGCGCGATAATAGAGCTAAAAGTACTCGATTTTCAGACATCTGCACGGTGGCATAGTAAATTTAACCGCCTGCGCCGGGACGTTCCAAGACTCGCTATCGTTGTCGTAATCGCTATCGTAATCGGGTTTACAAATTTATCGCTTACCGCTCCGCTGATAACGATAGCGACCCCGATTGAAACAAATCCAACTATGTATTTTCCATACATCCGATGCATTTTTCCGATCACTGGAAACGGCGCGCTCATGGGATCAGCGCTTCCAAACTGCGGAAAAAATCGTTTCATATTTCTCTGAAAGGCGAAAACAAATTCAAAGCCATTGATCTGTTCAAAAACTTCGAACTGCAGAAACGCTTCACTCCAGGCTCGGATCAGTTTGATGCAGATTTGGAAATAGAGGATGAAACGCCGGCATTCTGGCATCTCCGCGCTACACAGATTGACAACCATATCGCATACTCAAGCCCAATCTGGTTCGAGTGACGCGTCCTCTCTCGTTTTTTTCACATGGCCTGCCCGAGTACGTTTTAAGTAAACTACGTTCGTTTACTGAACCCGTAATTTGTAAATATTCGCTGAACGATATAGTTCAGTGAATATTTACCTGCCTGATCCAATTGAGGGCGCTTTCCGCGTTGCTGAATTCGCAGAGAGAACGGGCGGGCATTGCTGGAAATTGTCTGTGTATCATTCTCGAAAGATCACTTCCAGGTCCGATTTCAAAAAAAACCGAACAGTCCTCCTCGATCAATGCGCGCATGCAGAAATCCCATCGGACCGTGTTGGAAATTTGAGATAGCAGGTCGTTCCTGACCTCGCTTCCCCTCCACATTTTTTTTCCATTGATTCCGGAGAGAACTGGAATTTCCGGATTTTTTATGCCCAGATTTTCTATTGAGGCGCTGAATTTTCCCATGGCAGTCTTCATCATGGGGATATGCGAAGCGACAGAAATATTGAGCGGCACAATTTCCCTTGCTAGCGGGCGGCATGCGGAAATAAACGATTCCATATTGTGTTCCGGAGCACCAATTGTGAAATGTGTCTTGTCAACGCAGATGGCGATTGACGCGCCATGCCGCATGCAGAGCCCGGAAAGAGTCTCGAAATCAAGTCCCAGAACAGCGGCCATCCGGCCTTCCGGCTTCACTTCGTCCATAAATTCCGCCCTGAGCCTTGACATGAGAAGAGCGTCAAGAGGCGATATTGCGCCGGATGCGGCTGATGCTCCAAGCTGGCCGATGCTGTAGCCTGCAAGAAGGATTGGCGAATCAATATTTTTCCCGATTGATGCCCACGCCATCTGATGGAAAAGGCAGATCCACTGCTGGGCGAAGAGGTTATGGCATATGCGTCTGGAATCCGCGTCCGGATCCTCAAGATATTTTACAAGCTCCGGAGACAAGGCCTGAGATTGGATCGCATCTCTCCTGAGTTCCTGGGCCTTTTCCATGCCGTCAAAAAGAGAAAGCAATCCCGGAGACTGATGCCCCTGTCCGCTGAATAAAAATGCTATCTTGCCCATGATTTTCCTTCACTCTTTGCAATGAAAATGACTGCCGCAAGAAGATCGGCGGCACCACCGGGGCTTAGATTGCGCGTCACAAAATCAAGGTGAATATCCTCAGCGCGTCCGAACCAGTTTGTTCCATATATTCCGCCGGCGCCCAAAAACGATTCCGCAGATTTCCTGACAAACTTGACCGCATCTTCTCCGCCTCTGTGAAGAATATTGGTGTCTTCTACAACTGTCAGCAGAGAAAAGAATGTCTGCACTAAAGCGACTTCAAAAGTTTTACTCCGTTTTATGGCAGTCTCAAGGGTGGGGAGAGCCGTATTGTAAACAGAGGGAAATCCTTTCGCGGCTTCACCTCGCGCGCCTGAAACGCCATAGCGCCTGGATGCCAGCGCCCCATGTGTGCCGCCTCCTTCTTGTTCAGATGCAAGGATTTCAGATCCCCATCGGAGGCGGACGATCTCGCCTGACGTTAGTTTGGAGTCGGCAGGATGCGATTTTTTTATGCCTTCGGCGGCGCAGAAGAGTCCAAGCGTGAAAATAGCGCCGCGGTGGGTGTTGACCCCGCCAGTCGCCTTGAGCATCTCGTACTCGGCGTCCACACCAATTTTACGCAATTCCTGGAAACTTGATCCGGATGCCGCCGAACTGGCGATTTTTCCAAAAAATGGCTCAAGAACTTCCGCGCTCCTCGCGAGCATTGCAGAGTCCATGTCAGCATGACTGCCCTTGTCAATGTAGCTGACAAGACCAGGCTTTGGATATAGCGACAGCTCGGTTAAAAGGGCTTTTTTTGCGAATTTAGCAATATGTTTCATTTGAAGAATCTTGCAATCTCCTCTTTCGGAATGATCGAGCAGTCTTTTGCGCCTTTAATAAGAAGCTTTTTGGACTGACTGCGGAACTCGTGCCAAGAAAAAGAATTGTCTCCAGGCAAAGTCATCTCGATGTCAGTCTTTAGACGTTTTGAATCCGGCAGGGCTGAATTTAAAAACGATTTCAGCCTGCTCCAGTCTTCGGATGCTTCTATCCTATACACAAGATCTATGTCGGAATTATCCGTAAGATATTGCTGTTTGGAAAGGAACTGCCAGGCGAGCGAGCCGAAGACACGGGGGGAAAGAGAAGTGTCAGCGAGGAGAGGCGCAAGAAGATTCTGCTGAAACTGTGGTAAAATCGAAATGCAGTCATTCAGAAGAGGCGGTGCGGAGACCTGGGCAATGATGTGGGCAGGCACTGAAAAAGCCGAGCGGTATTTATTTTCCGAAAGCGGAAATGAGACGGCGAGAGCGACGCGTGTGCCAGCATCTTCCAGAACTGGTCTGCGAATTACGCAAAGATTAACTTCGCTCAGCCATCTCAGGATGCGCTCCCGATCACCGTTCTGCGCCGTCACAATCTCATCGGGTGAATAGTTTCCGACGATTCCGACAAAATTGTGCCGCTGGAGATTTAGCATCATTTGCTATGCGCCGTACCAAAAGAAACAATTTCATTCATAACTGAATCCGAAAGAAGACGTCCTCCGCGTTGCAGACCAAGAATTGAACGCATGTCCCTGCTGTCAGCTTCGGCAATAGCCCGCTCCAGGTTGGCGGCGAAATCTTTTTCCCAGATTTCATGCAGTCCGCCCATTTTGTGGAAGTTCTGACAGCCTGGCGCAAAAACGGGGACAGTTTTTGCAAGCTCTTCCAGGGCGATCAGGCTGATTTTGGTGACAGCGGAGATTGCGCGGAGATTCATGACAGATGTTTCAGCTCCCGGAACGGCGCAGACGCGGTCTGCTTCGAGACCGCACGCCAGAAATCCGCCAGCAATTGAATTTCCATACACGACGGCGATCAGCTTGTGTCCTCGCGAGCGCGCCAGCTCCTGTGCTTTTATGCAGTGTCCGATATACTGGCTCAGTCCAAGCAGTTCTTCGCGAAGAGCCATGCGCTGGCCGCTGTTGTCCACAAATATGACGATTGGAGACTTGTCGTCGCGTGCGGCGACTTCCATGAAGGCGTCGGAGAGGGCGACAAGCTCTTCAAGCCCGATGGATGCGGAATCAAATGTCCCAATTATCTGCGCGGTGCAATTTTTGAGAATGCCCTGTCCTCTCACGATTTTGCCGCTTAGCTCAACCTTGTGTCCTGAAGGAAAGATCTCATCCAGCATATTTTTCAGTTTCGGAGCCGACGATAGATCAGAAGATGAAGCGGAACAATGAGTTGCAATGTTATCCTGCGGTGGCGCGCAGTCACCTGCAATTTTCTCCCTGATTGCGATTATCGCCTGTATATCCTGTTCTGAAATATTTTCAGCCTCGGAAACCCCCATTTTTTTCCATATCTGATTTGCATCGGATGCTGTTCCGAAGGACGCAAGACGCTGTTTGAGCGCAAGGTTCTCCGTCTTCAGAGATTCCAGAGCAAGACTGGACGGGGATTCCATCGCCTCGCATATTCTATTTTTGAAATCCGCAATGGAATCGTCCGCCAAAAATCTGGCGATGCCGAGCAGGTAGCGGTTGTATCCGCCGCATGTCCGCCAGACTAGCGCTCTGTTTCTGGAGTCGAACGCCTCGATGCCCATGGTTGTTTCTATGACTTCCGGACCGGAGACGCCAATGCGCGACTTCTGCGAGATCACGAGATCCGAACAGCATGCGCTTATGATTCCGGCGCCCCCGAACGCGCCGCATGTTCCACCGACCGCCCCGATCACCGGTATCCCGGCGAGACGAGTCTCCAGTATGGCGCGGATTATTTCGGATGCGGCTATTTCTCCGGCGTTTGCCTCCTGCAGACGGACTCCGCCGGAGTCAAGGAGAAAAATCAACGCGTCTGACCTGCATGCAATTGCGCGGCGGCAGAGACCACTTATCTTTGCGCCGTTGACTTCACCGAGCGCGCCGCCGAGAAAATGCCCTTCCTGTGCGACGATGCAGACGGATTTACCTCCGAGCCTTCCGGATCCGACGACTACTCCATCGTCAAAGGAGCGAGGGACATTGAAAAGCGTAAGATGAGGGCTCATCTTTTTTTCCGTCGGCGGCATGAATTCCTGAAATGCTCCGCCATCGAGGATTCCGGCAATGCGCTCCCGCGCCGACGCTTCAAAATAGCTTTTAGCTCTGATCATTGTCATTTTTCCTCCAATGCTTCAAGCGCCTGGTCGAGCCTCAGGCTTACGACAGAGGGCGCGGCGGCATAATCGTTTATGGAGACTAGCAGGTCAGACGCTGAACTGCGTTCGACAAAATCCTGCAGTACTGCCGACCATATTTTCCCGAATCCATTGGCGGCGGTGTCAACAGAAAAAAGGCATTTGCCATTCAGATCCTTTTTTTCCATGAGGACTTCCAGGTTTCCTGAGCCTACTACTCCCACGAGGACATATTTTCCAGCGACACTGCTCCGCTTTTTTGCCGAGGAGAATTCAAAGTCGAGATGTTCCATAAAAAAACTCCTTTCACCAGTTGTGGAAAGCTTCCGGCGGCTGATAAAGTCCTTTAGACCATCTGACCAGGTCTCTGACATCTTTCGCCGCCAGCATGTCGCGCGTCGCGTCGCGCTTGCTGATTCCGAGATCTTCCGCGCGCTGAATCACGCCGCGTGCCCTGAGCTCCTCGACTGCCTTTTTGTCGCGTCCGAGACCGACCGGAGTGAATCCTGCAACACCCCTGACTGCCTGCTCTCTCTCCTCTAAATTCCTGCACATCAGAAGGTTGGCTATTCCCTCCTCAGTCACAATGTGGGAGACTTCCTCTCCGTAGATCATTATTGGGACGACCGGCATTCCGGCTTTTTCCTTGATCTTGACCGCGTCGAGCTCTTCGACAAATGTCGGAATCATGTTTGACTGGAATGTCTCCACAATCTGGACGACGAGCTTTCTGCCTCTGAGAGGGGCTCTCGAGCCGCCCAAAGCCTCGGCACCCGCCGCAAGCCACGAGTTGGAGTTATGCCGCCTTGCGCCTGGCTGGCATCCGAAATTTGGGGCGCCGCCGAAGCCGACAAGACGCTCCTCCGTGACTGTCGAGCTGTTGCCCTGCACGTCAATCTGCAGTGTAGAGCCGATGAACATGTCCGCGTAGTGCCCGGAAAGCTGGCCGAAGGCTCTGTTCGAGCGCATCGAGCCGTCTGCTCCTATTGGAAAGATGTCGGGCTTTGCCGAGACATAGCCGTTCATGCCGACTTCCGCGCCGACAGTTATGACGCGCTCTACAAATCCTGATTCGATGGCGGGAATCAGCGTCGGATGCGGGTTGAGAATCCAGTGCGTGCATGCCTTCCCTTTAAGACCAAGCTGTTCTCCATATGTCGGCAGAAGCAGTTCTATGCAGGCGGTAGGAAAGCCGATTCCGTGGTTGAGCGTTTTCGGAAGATATTTCGCGTAAATCCCTTTAAGCACCAGCATTCCCATGAGTATTTTCAGCTCGTCCATCTTTGCCGGGTCCCTCGTGAAAAGCGGCTTGATTTCGTATTTCTCCGGGGTCTTGACTATGAAATCAACCCAGTCTCCGGGGATGTCAACGCGCGGCAGACGATCTAGAATTTCATTCACCTGCACGACGACAATGCCGCTGTAGAATGCCGCCGCCTCAATGATGGCAGGGCTGTCTTCGGTGTTCGGACCAGTATAGAGATTTCCCTGCTGATCGGCAGCTTCGGCAGTAATAAGACAGACATCGAGAGTCAGATCCGAGAAATACCGCGCGTATATTTCAATGTAAGTATGGATGTTGTTTATCTTTATACTGCCGTCAGTGAACATCCGCGCCAGCCTCTGGCCCTGCGGCCCAGCGTAGGCAAAATCAACGGACTCGCATATGCCGCGCTCAAAAAGATCCAGGCATTCCGGCAGGATTATCGCCGAGAGCGCCAGTTTCAGGCCCTTGACTCTCTCAGGATCAACCTTATTGAGGGACTTGATCAGAAAAGCCGCCTGCTTCTGGTTGTTCCCCTCGAGACAGACGCGGTCGCCGGGGTGCAGTATCGCCTCGAGCAATTTGGGGACGGCATCGCTGGAAATGAATTTGCCCTTCAAAGGCAGACCTGCCGTTGCGGCAAGCTTCGCCTTTTTTGTCTCCTTCCGTTCTTTTTGCGCCATAGCTCACACTCTTTGTTATTGTTCATTGACGGCAGATCTGGAAGATTTGCATGGATGGACACTGCGGAAACAGAACTGCGAATTTCGCAGATTTAGACCCCGCGATCAGAATAGAGCATTGTCTTGGCGGAATGATAGAGGCAACTAGGGTAAAATCAGAAGGCAATTCGCAATTCGGAAGTTTCCCAGCCTATGCTTACGCAATAAGCGAAGGGGGGGCACCCCATTGCTATCAACCTAAGCTAATCCGAAACAAAATTCATCTACATGTATA
>DYRX01000153.1 GCA_020718525.1 Victivallis vadensis | reverse complement strand
AACTATGTTATTTCACCGTCAAATTGTAAATGTTAATTCGTAACAGTTCCTAAGTCCAAGGAGGGAAGGATTAGTGGTTCCAACTTTCGAACCGGGAACAATCTCGAAATCCGCTTTGCCTTTTGCGGGTTTCGCAAATTTCCAGAAGCCGTCTGCGGCATCCTTTAAAATAGCATAGCCTTCCTGAGTTTCGTTCCATGAGAAAAATTCATCTCCTTGAAGCTGGATCTTGATTATTTTCCCATCGGGCTGGCTTAGTTCTGCATAATCCTGACAGGCGGGAACAGCCATTGCGGACCGAGATGCTGTGATTGCAATAAGTGACAAGGCAAGACAGAACAGAAAATTTTTTCGACAAGCGACTGCTTCCGGCGTTTTCACAATCCCCCCATTGCTAAATTATACCCCAGGTGGCGACGTTTCCGAAAAACCGATATCAGGCTGATTGTGAAAATAAGCCTTGAAAATGAGATTTCAAGAAATATTCGACAAGATGTTTCAAAAGTAAACGGCAAATTCCAGACTGAACGAATGTCCCCCTGATTATCTATTCTTTTCAGCAAAATAATGATATTATTGTGCTGAAAAACTATAGCGAAACGGAGGATTTTAGTGCTGTGTGTCAGGCATTTACAGAGAAGATACTTCAGACTGTCAGGGATTTTTGCATATGCTTTGCGGGTACCTCGAAAACAAATTCAGGACAGAATTTAACTTTTTCTTTTATTGGCGTATTTCTGCTAGAATATGCGTTCTCAAAAAAGGGCAGAAGCTTTCGAGAATTTGTGAGGCAAGACGGGAGACTGGAACCAGTCTTCTAGCGATGGGAGGAGCCAGGGTAGCTTTGCGAAATTCGCAAGTCCATGGCTCAAAAAGACTTCTGACTTGGTCAGCTCCGATGCCTTCTACATCCGGATTTGACGGGCTGTTGTAGATGAAGTCATACCAGAGTATGAATCCGTCCTTTTTGCAGACCCTCTTCATTTCGGACGCGATCTTTTTTCTCGTCTCATGGGATTTTACGGAAGTGAAGACAGTTGACTGGAAAACTATGTCGAAATGATCGTCGCTCCATGGGAGGAGGGACGCATCGCCACAGACAATTTCAGCGGAAGGCACCCGTTTTTTCGCGGTTTCACAGCGCTCTTTGGAAAGTTCTATTCCGGACATATTGGATGTAAGGAGGCCGAAGGACGAAAATTCGCAGAGCCATTGCCCGTTTCCGGAGCCGACTTCGAGAAATTTGAGATCTTCGACGGGCGAATGGAGGGATTTTGCAAGGATTTTCCGGATTAGATTCAGCCTGCTCTGAATCATGAAGAAGGCGGACTCGTTGAGCGGAGAATACTTGGAATCGGCGGAGTCTCGCATGAGCTTATTCCATGCCGGTTCTTCCGCTGAGGGCGGCGGCAATTGTCGCCGAATCAACGTAGGATATGTCGGAACCGACAGGGAGTCCTCTTGCGAGCCTGGTGATTTTCACATTCATGTCTTTGAGTATTTCGGCGAGGCATGCGGCGGTCGCCTGTCCCTCTATGTCGAAGCTGAAAGCCATGACTACTTCGCGGATCGCCCCTTTTTGGATTCTTTCTTTGAGGGATGGGACGTTCAGCTCGGAAAGCTCCCTGCCTTGAAGCGGGGAGATCTTGCCTCCCAGCACGTGATATTTCCCTTTGAACATGCCACTGTTCTCGATGTTCTGAATCTGGGATGAATCTTCGACGATGCAGACGATCGAGGGATCGCGGCTTGGAGAGGCGCAAATGGAGCATAGCGCTCCGTCCATTGCGAAGTTCGCACATTCAGGGCATTTGCCGATTCTGTCGGGCATTTCATTCAGGAGTACGGCTAGGCGCTTCGTTTTTTCCGCAGGCCATTTCTGAATTGAGAGGACTATTCTTTCCGCGCTCCGGCGTCCGACTCCAGGCAGAGTTTTGAAGAGCGTGACCAGCTCCTCCATTGAATCAGGATATTTGTGGCTCATCTTTGAATCCTTTTTGCTTGGCGGAGAGGAGATCTTGCTCCGATCGGCTCAGAGAAGTCCAGTCTTTTCGTCCAGACCGCAAATGATGTTGAAACACTGGACGGCTTGTCCGGCGGCGCCCTTCGTGAGATTGTCAATGCAGGAAGCAATGACAAGCTTACCATTTCTTTTGTCGAACGCGTAGCCTATCTCGCAGAAATTGCTCATGGTCACATGTTTTGTGTCGGGAAATTTCGGGGTCTGGAGGAGTCTGACGAAAGGCTCTTTCGCGTATGCCGCCGAATAGATTTCCGCAATTTTTGACTCGTCGGAAGCTGTGAGGCGTGTCACGATTGTCGAGTTGATGCCCCTGTTGACAGGAACGAGGTGTGGAATGAAGGAGATCTGAACGGGCTTTTGCGATGCGGCGGCAAAGGAGAGCTCCTGCTCAATTTCGGGGATATGGCGGTGCGAGACAGGCGAATAGGCCCGGACGCTTTCGTTGCATTCCGGGAAAATGTATGCAAGCTCGACTTTCCTTCCGGCTCCGCTTACACCGCTCATGCTTGAGACGACTATGTCCTCCATCGAGACGGCTTTGCTGGCGAGCAGGGGAGCCAAAGGCAAAATGATGCTGGTCGGATAGCATCCGGCGCAGGCGACAAGGGATGCAGAGCGGATTTTGTCGCGGTATAGCTCGGGGAGTCCATAGACGGCCCTGTCGAGAAGCTCCGGAGCTGGATGTTTTTCCTTGTAGTACTTCTGAAATGTTTCAGGATTTTTGATTCTGAAATCTGCGCTGAGGTCAAGGACTTTGACACCCTTGGCAAGTAGTGGGACTGCAAACTCAGCGGCAAGACCGTGCGGAAGGGCGAGGAAGGCGACGTCGCAGTCGCTGGCGATCTGATCCGCATCCGGAGCGGAAAACGCAAGGTCAATTCCGGCAAAGCGAGGGAATACCGAATCAATCGGGCTTCCCGCGTTCTGCCTGGAAGTGACACTGCGAATTTCGCAGGCTGGATGCCTGAGCAATATTCGTAACAGCTCTTCTCCGGAATATCCGGACGCGCCAAGGACTGCGACTCTTTTCTTCTGCATGTGAAAAAAACTTCTCCCGGATCCGCGATCAGCGTTTCGAGAACTGGAAGCGTCTTCTTGCTCCGGGACGTCCGGGCTTTTTGCGCTCTTTTTCGCGGTCGTCTCTTGTCAGCATTCCGCAGTCCTTGAGGACTGGTCTCAGCGCCGGATCTTTCTTGATCAGGGCTCTGGAAATGCCGAACCTGAGCGCGCCGGCCTGGCCGACTGTTCCGCCGCCCTTGACGTTCGCGAGGACATCGAGCGCGTGCGAGGTGTCTGTCACCTTGAGCGGCTGAGTTATGTATCCGCGAAGAGCTTCGGTCGTGAAATAGTTCTCGATATTCTTGTCGTTGACTTTGATTTTCCCGGTGCCAGCCTGAATTCTGACGCAGGCGACGGCGCGTTTGCGCCTTCCGGTAGCATATATCTGTCCGCTTTTGGAATTCATCCAGATGCTCCTGATTGTTAAACTTTGACTTGAACCGGATTCTGTGCCGCGTGCGGATGTTCGGATCCTGCGTAGACGCGCAGATTTCTGAACTGCTCGCGGCCGAGTCTGCCGTGGGGAAGCATTCCCCAGACAGCGTCCTTGATCAGTCTTTCGGGCTTCTTGGCTCTTATTGCGGAGGCGGTCATCTCTTTTCTGCCGCTTCTGTAGCCGCTGTATGACCAAGAAATCTTATTCTGCTCTTTTTTGCCGGTCAGCGCCACCTTCGAAGCGTTGACAACGAGCACGAAAGCACCAGTGTCAACGTGGGGCGTGTATGTGGGCTTGTCCTTGCCGCGCAGTGCGTCGGCAATCTTGACGGTGAGTCTTCCAAGAGGAATCCCTGCCGCGTCAAAGACGAGACAGCGCTTCTTGATTTCACCAGTTTTCGCCAAATATGTCTTCATCATCAATTCCTGCATTTGCTTGTGAGTGTAGTTATGTTCTGGAACCAGCCGCGCCGCGCCTTTTCGCTGTCGAGCGATACTCGCGGAGAACCTGCGTCTGCGGCGGTCTGCCTATCTTTTGCCGTCATTTAGGATTCAGATCCGAAACGTGACGCATCAGCGCTTGGAAGCCGAAATTCTCGATTTTGCGCTTCTTTTCGCGCGTCTTCTGATTTCGCTTGGTTTCTCATAGTGCCTTCTGTTTCTCAGCTCCTTGAGAATGCCCTCCTTGTCAAGCTTCTTCTTCAGCTTGCGCAGAACACGGTCAATCTGTTCGCCTTTTTTGATTCTGACTTCAACCATCTGACTTAATTCACCTCCTTCGCGGGTTCGTTTCTATTTGTTGTTTAATTTCAATTCGTCTAGCATCAATCTTTTACAAATTCCGATTCGTCTGCGAGCAGACCGCGGAGCTTGGAGAGAGCCTGATTCTGGATCTGTCTGACGCGCTCCCTTGTTCTGCCGATGTCCTGGCTGACTTCCTCGAGAGTCTTAGGTCTTGCTCCGTCAAGTCCGAAACGCATTTTCAATATGCTCTGCTCCCTGTCGTCGAGGCTTGACATGAGGCTTGCGAGTCTCGCCATTGATTCGATGTCTCCGAGCATTCTGTCGGGAATTGACGCGCTCTGGTCCGGGATGATGTCCTGGAATTCGCCGTCTTCTCCCTGCTGAATCGGATCGTGGAGGGAAAAAGTCTTGAGGTCGGCGAGGCGGAGACCCGAAACGGTGCGCTGGCTGAACTCGAGGAACTTCGCGATTTCGGCGTCGGAGGGATCTCTGCCGAGCTCTTCGGCGAGCTTGAGCCTGGCGGATTTGATCTTGTTGATCTTGCCTGCGGACTGAACCGGAATTCTTATGGTTTTCGCCTGGTTTGCGAGGGCGCGTCTCATTGACTGCTTTATCCACCAGGCCGCGTAGGAGCTGAATTTTGCGCCCTTAGCAGGATCAAACTTCTCCACTGCCCTCATGAGACCGATATTGCCTTCGGAAATCAGATCCAGAAGAGGAAGACCGAGACCTTTGAAGTCGTGGGCAATCTTGACGACAAGACGCAGATTGGCATTTATCAGAATAATCCTTGCCTCTTCCTTGGATTTGGGATCATTTCCGTGAATTCTGGCGGCAAGTTCAATTTCCTCCTCCTTTGTGACGAGAGATATTTTGCCTATCTCCATCATGTAGGACTTCATGGTGTCGTTTTTCACTAGCCCCTGCGCATCGTCATCGGACACGGGAGGCTTGGGCGCATTCTGCTTTTTGACCAGTTTCGCGACATCGCCTTTTTTCTGGATTTCGGGTTTTTTTGCAGTTTTTAGCGGAGTCTTCGCGTCAGGCTTCGGCTTCTGCGTTTTTTCTGCTGGACTTTCCTTTTTGGAGGAGGTCGCGGAGGACGGCTTCTTTTTAGGCTCAGTTATTTTTGTTTTTTTTGCGGGTTCAGGTGTCCTTGTTGTCGGGGTGCTTTTTCCGCTTTTGACTGGCTTGGGAGGCAGTGGCTTGGACTGCGATTTTTTGCTCTCGCCTTTGTCCTTGCTCTTATCCTTTGGCGGCGGCGCTGATTTTTTCTTTGAATCCTGCTTCTTCGCCTCGGGAAGATGCTTTTTTATGGCGGGCTTTTCGGTTACTGAAGATTTTACGGGCTTTGTGGAGGTCTTCTTCTGTTTGGACGCAGTCTTCGACATTTTTTCGCTGGCGGCTACTGACTTCTCCTTGACTTTCGATGGGGAGGACTTCTTAGCTTCTTTGACAGGCTTGCTGTCCTTTTTGTCTGCTTTTTTTGGAGCTTTTGCAGGATTATTTTTGCCTGTGGACGGCTTCTGAGGCGCAGTCTTTTCTTTTTTGGAGAGAGGTTTGACCAACGTGGCAGACTTCTTTTCAGGCTTGCTCTTGGACTCGGGCTTCATGGCGGTCTGCTTCTGCTTTTTTGTAGCAATAGGATTGTCTTTCTTGCGCGGTGCTTCCTTGACCTTGGCGACAGTTGCCGCAGAGGTCTTCGACAGAGGCTTTTCAGCCTTTTTTTGTTTTTTTTCTGTTTTTTTCGCCATTTTCCGATATTGTTTATGTGCCTGGACGCTGAAATGCTCAAATCAACCCAAAATAGTAAAGCCTTTTAAAGTATATGCAAAAAATTGAAAAAGCAAGAGATAAATAGAAAAAAAACTTGGGAAAAAGCGCTGTCAAGCTGGTTTGCCGAAGATTTCCCTTCCAGAACACTTGGCGGTGTTGAGCTTGCGGCTCTGCCACTGCTTCTCCTGAAAATTCTTCGGAAAAATCCCGCAGGGCTTGTTTTGGTCTGCCCGGACAGAATTGCGGCGGAAAGGATTCAGAGAGACTTTTCATCGGCTTGTCTTGCCGTGGGTGCAGAATTCCGGCCGCTTTCCTTATTTGAGCCGCCGCAGGAGGGCTCCATCTCTCCATCCGAGGAGGGGGAAAGAAGCGGAACATTGTTTTCGCTATGCAGGCGGAGCGAGCCGTTCTGCCTGTTTTGCACTGCAGGCGCCTTCGTCCGTCCCCTTGCAAGTCCGGACGATCTCTTCGGAGAAACACTCGAACTGAAGCCAGGTCTTGCAATGGGACCCGAAGAAATTTCTTCCAGGCTTGTCGAGCTCGACTATGACGACGAATGCGAGGCAGGCGCGGTCGGCGAGTTTTCCAGACGGGGTGGCATTCTCGACATTTTCAGCCCTGCGCATCCAAATCCGGCGAGGATAGAATTTTGGGGCGACGAGATTGACACTATAAGATGGTTTTCAGCATTGGACCAGAAATCCTTCGCCCGTGCTGACAGTTTCTTTCTGATCCCCAAGATTGTCTCGTCCGCACCGCTGAATTCCGCCAAGTCCGCTTTTGTGCCGCATTATTTGTCCCCTGGCGTTGCAATAGCGTTTCTGCATCCTGAAAACTGCCTTGTTTCCATCGGACGAAGCAATTATCCGTCTGGGCGTGATAAGTCTTGGCAGGATGCTCTTAGATTTATTTCGGAGAAGGGATTTTCGCAGTACCGTCTTCTGGATCTGATTGAGAGCGACTCTGAGGGCGTCGAGGAGTTTTGCGGAATATACCCTTCGATAGAGAGCAGACCGGAGACGAAGGGAAGGGGAGGGGAGGGGCTTGACGACGAGCTAGAGCGTGTTCTCATCGCTGGCAGGCTGAGGCAATGGCTTGACTGCTCCACTTCAGTCTTCATGCTTGGGAAAAACGAGTCCGCTTTGGAATATGCTTCGAAATGGTGCGTGTCCCACTCGATCCCTTCCGACAAGATCTCTTTCGATCTCTCCGAACTGGAGCATGGATTCTACATCCCGTCCGCCAAGATTGCCGCCTTGACCGAGAAAGAGCTTTTTCCGTCCACGGCGCCAAGCCGCTTTGCACCGATTCTTCCCGACGCCAAACGGACAGCTTCAAAATTCGTCGAGCTCCAGTTCACAGAACTTGACGAGGGCGACTTTGTCGTCCATGCCGACTATGGCATAGGCATTTTCCGCGGGATTATCGAGTCCGAGGATGAAGGGGGGCTTTCCGAAAAGTTCATGATTGAGTTCGCCGACGATAAGATGGTGATGATTCCGCTCTACAGGGCAGACTGCTTTTCAAGGTATGTGGGCGCGGGGAAGAAGACGCCGAGGCTCAGCGCGATAGGTGGGAGGAGATGGCATCTTTCCAAGATGAAGGCGGCTGTTTCAGTCCGCGGCGTCGCCGAGCAGATGATTCGCGTCCAGGCACAGCGAGCACATCTGCCTGGCGTCTCCTTCCATAGGGATGACCATGCGCAATATCTTTTCGAGAGGGCGTTTCCCTACGATGACACCCCAGATCAGAAGAGGGTCTCCGAGGAAATCAAGAGGGACATGGAATCTCCGCGTCCGATGGACCGACTTCTTTGCGGAGATGTCGGCTATGGGAAGACCGAAGTCGCGGCCCGGGCGGCGTTCAAGGCTGTCAATTCCGGCTTCCAGGTGGCGATGCTCGTCCCCACAACCCTTCTTGCCCAACAGCATTTGTTCACTTTTGCCGAACGCTTCGCCGAAACCCCTGTCATCATAGACATGATCAGCCGCTTCAGGACGCCGGCCGAGCAGAAGGCGATACTGGAAAAAACCGCCGAAGGAAAGCTGGACATCCTCATCGGAACTCACAGAATTGTCCAGGAGGACGTCGTCTTCAAAAAACTAGGTCTTCTCATAATTGACGAGGAACAGCGATTTGGTGTGGAGACCAAGGAGAGGCTCAAGCGCCTGCGCAGTTCGGTTGATGTCCTGACGATGACGGCGACTCCCATACCCAGAACCCTCTATCTTTCGGTCACTGGCATCAGGGATCTCAGCGCGATCAGCACTCCTCCGGAGCTCAGGCTTCCGATAAAGACTCTCGTCGCAAGATATGACAAGAAGCTCGTGAGCGAAGCGATCATGAAGGAGATTGAGCGCGGCGGGCAGACATATTATCTGCACAATCACGTGGCGAGCATACGGGAGAAATGCTCCGAGCTAAGAGCTCTCCTGCCGGAGGCACGCTTTTCTGTCGCCCACGGGCAGATGCCCGAAGACGAGCTTGAAGACGTCATGTCAGACTTTCTCTGCGGGAGAAGCGACGTCCTTGTCTGCACCACGATCATACAGTCGGGAATAGATATACCGAATGCGAACACCATCATTGTCGAGCGTGCAGACAAATTCGGTCTTTCAGAGCTCTATCAGATCAGGGGCAGGGTTGGAAGATGGAACCGCCAGGCATATGCGTATCTGCTTATTCCCGAACATGTTGTGCTGGAAGGAAACGCCAGGGAAAGAATGAGCGCGATCAAGAAGTACTCCCAGCTTGGCGCCGGATTCAGGCTTGCGCTCAGGGATCTGGAGATCCGTGGCTCCGGCAACATTCTGGGGCACGAGCAGAGCGGGCACATTGACGCGGTCGGATTCGATCTCTACTGCTCTTTTCTCAAGCACGCAGTCTCCGAACTCAAGGGTGAAAAGAAGATTCCCAGCCATGACATCACTGTCTCGCTGGATTTTTTACAGTTTGCCCACAAGGCATCTCCGGGGAAAATAGCCGCCGGCATTTCTCCGGACTACATTCCATTCGAGAGACTGCGCATCGAATTCTACCGCAGGCTGGCGAAGTCCGAATCAAAAGACGAGCTCGACGAGATCCGCGACGAAATGAAGGACAAATTTGGCAAAATCCCGAGGGAGACTCTTGTCCTTTTGAGATTTTTCGCGATCATGATTGCCCTTCGCAGGGAGGAGACTCTTTTCATTGGCTCGAAAGGCCCCGATTTGAAGATCAAGCAGGTGCAGAGGCACGGCAGAAGAGCCGAGACGGCAATGCGCTTCGATTCGGAGTCCCCGGAACGCAAGCTGAACTTTCTGGAGAGGCATTTCGGATCGCATATGCCATCAAGTTAAAAAAAATCAATCTTCGAACCTGTTTCGATCTGATTTAGTTCAAGGGTGTCTAACCGTCTGAAAACCTGTAGTTTATGAAACGCCCCGGTTTGAAAAGTGATATCACTTGTGATATGGTAAGAGTCGTTGCTTTTTTGGACTCGGGGCTTGACGGCGGCAGTGCAGGGAAATTTTGCGGCGCTAGTGGAAATGCTGTGGAGGTTCAAAGAAAAGGCAGTTCTGGGAAGACTCGATAAGCTGTATGAAGGATTAACAGAAACGATCTAATAACTTGTTGGAATCAGAAAAATAAAAGATCTTGCATGGGGGCTGACAAAAGCGAATTGAAATTCCAAA
>DYRX01000152.1:3338-9716 GCA_020718525.1 Victivallis vadensis | reverse complement strand
GATAAAAAGAAGTAGCAATGCCATTTTATATGCATTATTTATGGTGCATTGGCAGAAGAATTTGCCGCTTTTGCTTTGCAGTAAATTCACATTTTTATGGTGAATAATCACCGCAGTCCAAATGGCTTCGCTCAAAATAATGGATGGAGATGTCTGTGTTTATCAGCGTCCATCCGTGCTTGAAATATCCGCCCTCTGCGTTGGTGTTCAGGCTGTATTTTCCTCTTTTTTAAGTCAGACATCTGAATGCATCCTGGGCTGATCAATCAGTCGAATATCTTCGAGTTTTGTTGTGTTGCAGGAGAAGCCCGCCTCAAGGAGAATGCTTCTTACTTCGTTGTCGTCGAGAGTTCTTGGATTGGAGAGCATGCTTCTGCTTCTGCAGTTGGCAACGATGAAATCTAGATGCGAGGGATCTGCTTTGAAGGATGAGAAATCTGGTGGAATTTTAAGCTGTTGAAGGAGAAGTTTGATTTTTTCAAGAAGCTCCTCCGCATCTTTCAGGGAGCATGCTCTGGCCAGGGCTGAATACTTGTCCCGGCAGGTGCAGATATTCGCACGGAAAATATGCGGGAGCAGGATTGCACAGACCAGTCCGTGGGGAAGGGAAAGCAAAGAGCCGATGGGATGGGCCAGCCCATGCACGGCGCCGAGGCTTGCCTGCGAGAAGGACATTGCCGAAGCCAGACTGCCATTTGACATGGCTGTGCGCGCTTGAATGTCATCTGGATTCGAAGATGCGGCAGGGAGGGCGTCAAATATGATTCTGACAGACTGTTCAGCAAGCGCCGAGCTGATCTCGTTCGAGCTGAGGGAGACGTATGACTCGATCGCCTGAGTGAGCGCGTCAAGTCCGCTGTATGCAGTCTGCTTTGGCGGCATTGAAATTGTCAGGAGGGGATCAACTATTGCCACATCAGCTATGAGGAACTTGTCCCTTATTGATTGTTTTTTTCTGGAGCCGGAGTCGGAAATGACGGCATTGCAGGTGATTTCCGCGCCGCTTCCGGAGCTTGTCGGCAGTGCCGCGAAGAAAAGCCCCTTGTCCGTGATTTTCTTGCGTCCATGGAAATAGTCTGCGCAATCTCCTTCGAGCGGAATGATGCCTGCGGCGGCTTTTCCGAGATCTATAACAGAGCCTCCGCCGATGGCGACAATGGTCTGCGACGATGATTCGCGTCCAAGAGCGACCACCCGTTCGAGTTCCTCCAAGGGAGCTTCATGTCCGGAAATCTTTGCAAGACGCATGTCCAGGCCGGCAAGCTTTTCACGGATGCCCAGGAATTTTGAGTCCCGGGAAAATCTTTCCGAGCAGAGGAGAAGTGTCCGTGAATTGCGGGGAATATGGTCCGCAATATTGTACGCCTCTCCGACGCCAAAAATAATCGTTGCCGGATATTTCAAATCATAGCGGGACTGCACTTGAGTCTGCCTCCATTTTCCCTGCCGCCTTCTTTTTTGCAGAAATCTGTTCTAGCGCCATTGCGGCGGCCTTCATTTCGGCCTGTTTGAGGCTGGAAGCGCAGGCGGACGCAACTGTCCTGCCGTCAATCGCGACGGATACCGTGAACATCTTCTGATGATCTGGTCCCTCTGTCTTGTCGAGCGAATATTTTGGTTTGCTTTTTAGTCTAGATTGGACGAATTCCTGGAGGGTGCCCTTAGGATTCATTTCAAACATGGCGGCGTCTGGCTGTTCGCAGTATTCTCTGATCAAAGGCACCAGAAATTCAAAGACGGGGATGAAGCCCGCCTCCAGGTATGCGGCTCCCAAAAGCGCCTCGAAGGCATCGGCGAGTATTGTAGGCTTCTCGCTTCCCCCTGATTTGCGTTCGCCTTTTCCAAGGAGAATGAGATTGTCCAGCCCTATGCCTTTTGCGAATTTCGCCAGGGTTTCCTGTCTTGTGACAGCGGAGCGGAGGTCGGAGAGCGCCCCTTCAGTTTTATTTCTGTGGAATTTGAAGACATGTTCTGTGACGGCGAGCTGGATTACAGCGTCGCCCAGGAACTCGAGTCTTTCGTTGTCGTAGGCAAGTCCGTTTTCGGACGAATATGATCTGTGTGTGAGCGCCTCGCGTAGCAAATCCTTGTTTCTGAACACGATGCCGAGCCTGTCGCGAAGAATCAAATCTGCCTGATCCGCCGTTTCCATCATGATTCCCTTGCGTCGTGTATCTGGATCTGCCTTGAAATGTTGTTGTTGTAGCTGTTCATGGACGGGGTTGCAGCGACATCCCATTCGTCTGAGATCGGCATTGAGGAGACCGGCCTGTTGAATGCGATGAATGAAATCGTGTCGCCGTTTCTGTCTTTGAGTATGCCCCTGGAGTGGACACCTGCGGCTGGCATGAGCTTCACAGGCTTGAGTTTCTTGAACATGAACAATGGCTGTGGATTTCCCTGCCCGAACGGCTCTAGCACGCTCAGATAGTCGAAGAAGTTGGCGTCGAGCTCTCTAAGCTCGATTTCGCCGTCAATCTTCAGTATCGGAGCCTTTTGCTCTCCGTGCGCGAGGCTCGTTGAAAAGTCTCTGAACAGCTTTGAAAATTCGTCGAGGCGCGAGGATTTGAGCATGATGCCTGCCGCCATTGGATGCCCTCCGTATCTTTCCACGACATGGGCGCACTTCGAAAGAATTTCAATGAGATTGACATCCGGCACGCTTCTTGCGGAGCCGAGCGCCTCGCCGTTGTTGACTGAAAAGACGACGACTGGCCTGTTGTAGGCTTTCACAAGGCGGGTGGCGACGATTCCTATGACGCCCTGGTGCCATTCCTTCCCTGAGATGACGATGGATCGGCAATTTTCAACGTCAACAGTCTCCTCTATCAGCTTTTTCGCCTCGTTGAGGATCTGGTCTTCCTTGTTTTGCCGGATCTTGTTGAAGTCGTTGAGGGTTCTAGAATGGACGCCGGCTTCGATTATGCTGTTCGAATGCAGGAGCTTGTAGGCGATATAGGGGTCTCCTAGTCTTCCTGCGGCGTTGATCCTTGGCGCAATGGAAAAAGTGATGTCGCTAGATTTGATGTTGTAGGCGTCGAGACCGGAAATTTCGCAGAGGGATCTGATGCCCGGACGCGACTGCTTGGAAAGGATGTCCAGTCCGTGCTTGACAATTGTTCTGTTCTCTCCGATCAGCGGGACAATGTCGGCGACGGTACCAAGACATACAATGTCCAGGTGGTCGAAAAGTTCAAAGTCTCCTCCGGACATTCTGCGAGCCCCATATTGGAGAAAACCCTGGCAGAGCTTGAAGCAGACACCGGCGCCGGAAAGGATGTGCAGGGATGAGAGCGACGGGTGGATTTTCGGATTTACGACGGCGTAGGCATCGGGGATCTGGCCGTTCTGAGGCTCATGGTGGTCTGTTATTATTATGTCTATGTTCTTCTCGCGGGCGGTGGCGACGGCGTCGAAACTGCTGATGCCGCAGTCAACGGTTACAACAAGGGAGCATCCGGTCGAAGCTATCGCCTTGGAGAGTGTCGAACTGGTGAATCCGTATCCGTCGTCGAAGCGGTGCGGGATGAAGACATCGGTGAGCGCGCCATTCGCATCCAGGGTGAGCTGGAGGAGTACCGACGAGGTTATTCCGTCAACGTCGTAGTCGCCGTGAATGAGAATGCGCTCCCTGGACATGATCGCCTTCCAAAGCCGTTCGCTGGCCTTTTCAATGCCCGGGATGAGGAAGGGGTCGGAGAGGGTGTCGAGAGACGGCTCGAAGAACGAGTTGAGCTCGTCCGGTCCGACACCGTGAGAAGCCAGAAACAGCGCGACGGGCCTGGGAAGCCTCCCTTTTGCCATCAACGCGCCAACGTGAGACCTGGAAGTCTCAGAGACCTGCCATAGATTGTTTTCCATCAAAATGTTTTCTTTTCGTTATTTGCTTTGAAAATACATTCAATTCACGGAAAGACAAGCTATATTCTGAAAAGATGGAGACAATCTTGAAGGTGCAGAGAAAACACGCTGTCTCTGTCCGGATATTCTGATTTGTGTTGCGGGCGCATGCCACCTTAACTTTTGGGAGACTTCTGATGTTCTATCTCGTCATAACTGTCATTTTATTCATCGTCGGCGCTGTCATCTTCTCCAAATTCCAAATTCGGAAGTTTTCCCGGGAATGGGGCGAGACTGCTTCAGGGCACGGCCTGCGCTATGTAGCCGCGGCAGACTATTTCACAATGGGAGAAATCTTTGGCGAAATTGACGGAAACAGCCTCAACGTGTACGTCGCCAAAGAGAAAAAAGGAGAGAACAACAGCCAGGATTTCACCGAGTATTACCTGACCTTTAAAAATCCTCTGCCACTTCCTATAATGATCGAAAAAAGAACATTCTTCAGCAAGATGGCGTTGATGCTCATGCATGCGGATGACATAAGCTTGGACGACGAGCGCTTCGACAGCATGACAATAGTCAAGTCAAAGGCGAGTCCGGAGAGCATCGGAAAATTCCTGAACTCGAAAAGAAGAGAGGCCATTCTGAGCCTTGTCGAATTGTCGGACAAGCTTGAAATAGGAACTTCGTCGCTTACCGCGAGGAGCAATGGAATAGATGGGAGGATGAAGCTCGGCGCTTGTCTTGGGGCACTCGAGGCGATCTCGAAGGCTTTCGACGAGGACGACGGCGAAACTCGCAAAACACGCGCTTCGTCAGTCCACTATTCCACTCAATCCATCGAAGATGAGTCTTTGGACGAGAGAGAGTCTTCGGACGGTGGCTCCGAGAGGTCGTACAGTTCCGGACACGACATTGACGTGCAAAAGTCATCGAGTCCTGCCACGCCTCCTCCGCTGAAGAAGCTTAAGATGCAGAATGGGAACTTTGATTCAAGACGAGTTGAGCCAGTGGCGCCTGCCGCTGTGATTTCCGCTCCGAAACCGGAAGAAATAACACAGGAAAATCTGCAATTTCCGGAATCCTCGGCGAAACCGTCTCACTCAGACGGGCTTCTATGCTCCAAGGCTGACTTTATCTCTGCATTTTTCTCCTCGGACTCGCGTCCTGGTCTTTTTGACGAGAAATACAGGGGCGCGCAGGTCTCCTGGTCCTGCGTCGTGAAAAACATCCGCAGGACAGCATTTGACCTTGATTTCGAGGATTTCAAGGGCTTGAGAGTTGACGCAGTGATCGGCCAGTGCGATTCTTTCGGCGACAGGAAGGAAAACGTCACCGCGATTCTTGCGTTCCGCGAGAACGTGCGCGCGCCTTCCGATGCGGACATTGGCAAGGAGTTTCACTTTTCCGGGAAACTGGTGAAAATTGATCCGTTTCTGAAAAAAGTCTTCATAGATGCAAATAATTTATAGTGGAACTTTTGACGGACTGCTCTCCGCCTTCGCCTATGCGCTGGAATCTCCGGACGAGACCTTCGAGTTCGCCAGCAAAAGCGAGTCGGATTCCTCCCTTGCTCTTTTCCAGTCGCTGGAAGTTCAGGACAATCAGGAAGCCGCAGACGGACTGCTTGATGAAATCGCGGAAAGGAGAGGCAAAAAATCGGCAATGCGAATATGCCGCATCTTTTTGTCAGAAGAGCCAAACATCGAAAAGTATATCTTCGCATATGTAAAGGCATGCTTAGATGGCGGTCCTGCTCCGGAAGGACGCCTCGAGAGCGACGATTTGCGCGCGGCTCTTAGAATATCCGACAATGTTTCCGCAGAAATCCATCGTTTCAAAGGACTTATGCGCTTCAAGCGCCTCACGGACGGGGCGTTCTACGCGCAGTTCGAGCCGGACTACGATATCGCTCTGCCAGTTTCATTTCATTTCAGAAGAAGACTACGTGACCAATTGTGGATAATTCATGACGTCAGACGCATGCGCGCGGTTTTTTGGAACCGCACTGAATTGCGAATTCTTGAGGATTATGACGATGCATCCGCCATTCAGGATCAGAGCGATTCCTGCGCCAACCTCTGGAAATCCTACATCAGGAACATTACAATAGCCATGAGAAAAAACCCGCGTCTTCAAAGGCAGAACATGCCGATCAGATATTGGAAGCATTTGACGGAGATGAATTGAGATGTTCTTCCCACACTACCCGCCGGATGCATTTCCCATAAGTTGAAATTTATCGCAATTGCATTCTGCTATAAAAAATTATACTTTTATTCAATTCTGGCTTGACTTCGATATTTGTTGCAGTCAATTTGACTTGGGAACATATTTGATGGCGGGCTGTTTCTTACTCATGGGGAGCGAGGGGGTTCGCTTCAAATTCTAGATCTGCAGTTCAGGGGGAGACACATGAACACGATTGGGATTCTCGCTATTTCCATCCGCAGGATTGCCTTTGCAGTCGCTTTTTCCGCAATTTTTACTGCAATTGAAGCCCTTTCCGACCCGGCGAACTACGAAATTTCGGCAAAT
>DYRX01000152.1:0-3238 GCA_020718525.1 Victivallis vadensis | reverse complement strand
TGGATAAAAAGCTTGTCTTTTCGGGTAATGGCGCTGATGAAACAATTCTTCAAGCCAATGCAGTCAGAGGGGCGGCGACAAAGAGAGTCTTTTTTGGGGCGACTGACGTATCTTTCACAGTGAGAGACATGACTGTCCGTCACGGAAATATAACGCTGTCAAATGTATACGGCGGGGGGATTACAGCAGGCGGTTCGACTGCGGTTCTCACAGTCGAGAGATGCTCTATCGAGGACAACAACGCATGCTTTCCAGATCCGAACTATTTTTGCAATGGCGGCGGAATTTCCGTTTTGGACGGCACGCTAATAATGAAGGATTCGACGGTTTCAGGCAACTTGGCTGACGGTTTTGGAGGTGGCATCCATCTGCGGTCGAATGTTTCCCTGACAAACTCTCAGATCGTCAATTGCACGATAGCTGATAACGAAGCGGCGAACACGGATGCATCAGGTGCGTCGTGTGGCGGCGGAATCCACTTCTACAGCACAAATGGTTCAACGCTCTCCCTGCACAATTGCACAATTTCAGCCAACACATGCTCCGATGGCATCTCCGCGAGAGGCGGCGGAATCTGCAAAGACAGCGGGTCGTTCGTCTTTCTGGTGAATTCAATTGTCGCCGGAAACAGCGTAGCGCCCGGCGATGGCCCCCGCCAAGGTCCAGACTGCTTTGTATTTTCTTCACCTCCAATAATTGACAATTATTCCCTGATCGGAGACGGAGCATATTCCGGTGCCACGGCAGGGACTCCCAATGCCAACAACAGCTACGTGGGAACTAGTCTTGCTCCAGTTGTCCCCGGACTGTCTTCCCTCTCGAACAATGGCGGTCCGACGAATACCATGAAATTAAACAGTGGCAGTGTTGCGATTGACCACGGGAGGAACGATTATCCAATAGACATTCCTATCGTGTCATTCCCTTCCTACGATCAGCGAGGCGCGGCTTTCCTCCGCACATTTGGCGTAGCCACAGACATAGGGGCTTTTGAGTTTCAGCCCAAGAAGATCTGGGACTTAAACGCGGACAACAGGAGCGATCTTGTCGCCGACGACTATATAAGCAAGTATGGCTACCTTTATCTGATGAAC
Organism: Victivallis vadensis; assembly: GCA_020718525.1. Classification (GTDB taxonomy): domain Bacteria; phylum Verrucomicrobiota; class Lentisphaeria; order Victivallales; family GWF2-50-93; genus DYRX01. The sequence continues at coordinate 2,144 of DYRX01000152.1, read as the reverse complement.
GGCTCAAGTCCTTCTGCAAGCAACAACATATACCGCAATACAAATCCCGACTGGTCAGTTGCCGGACTTGCCGATTTCAACGGAGATTTCAGGGCAGATCTAATTTGGGAAAGCGCTAGCACCGGCAAATCCATAATCTATCTGATGGAGGCTTTCACTATAACCACAGTCGGAACAATATATAACGGCGGCACTGGCTGGAAGCTTGACAAATTGGGGGATTTCAACGGGGACGGTAAAATGGACATCCTGTGGAAACATCCGGAATCCGGACAAGGGGCAATCTATATCATGGATGGAACAGTCGTGTCAAGCTCCTCATCCATTGCAAGAAAAATTGATTGGATCACCAAAGATACAGGAGATTTCAATGGCGACGGCAAGGCGGACATACTTTGGGAAATTGCAAACAAAACAGGCCTTCTCTATCTGATGGATGGAGAAAATATTTCGAGTCAGGGAGACATATATGTCAGAAGCGGGAACTGGACAGCTAAATATTTCGCAGATTTCAATGGGGACAAAAAGCAGGATATCCTTTGGGAGCACACGGACGGTACGGGCTGTATCTACCTTATGAATGGGCTCACAATCTCCTCGACCGGAATAGCCTACAGAAAATCGAGTGCCAACTGGAATGTGACGCAGATCGGCGACTTGAACGGAGACGGCAAAGCCGATCTGTTCTGGCAGGATTTAGTTTCGGGGGTCGGGGCGGGATATCTGATGAATGGGACAAGTCCATCTTCGACAGGAATCATATACACCCTGAGCAATCCCGACTGGCAAGTTAAAAAGCTCCTCGACTTTAACGGCGACGGCAAGGCTGACATCCTCTGGCAGAATTCCAGCACGAAAAAAGCGATAGACTACATAATGAATGGTCTGACAATCTCGGCGACAGGAACAGTCTTCGGAAGCGGAACAAAGAACATCGTATTGCCGCCATTGTCAAGTCCATGATATGAGCCATCGTTGATGAGGCAAAAGAAAATAAACATAAATATTAGGAGGCTAGATGAAAACTAAAATTGCCGTTATTTTTGCTGTATTTGGAATGTTTTTTCAGCTTGCTAATTCTGCAACAATCCATGTCAAGCATGATGCGTCAGGTGCAAACAATGGAAGTTCCTGGGCTGACGCTTTCACAAGTCTGCAGAGCGCCCTTGCCTCGGCAAGTTCCGGAGACGATGTCTGGGTGGCGGCTGGAACCTATAAGCCGACGGCCGGTTCAAATCGCTCGATCTCGTTCGAGATGCTTTCCAATGTTGAAGTCTACGGCGGCTTCGCAGGTACTGAAACGGCAATTGAACAGCGCTTCTGGAAACGGAATCCGACATTGCTGAGCGGCGACCTTCTTGGAAACGATAACGGAGCCGTATTTGTAGACGAAGCCACACGGAGCGACAACTCATACAATGTCGTTAAATTCGAAGGAGTATCAGATTCACGTCTCGATGGTTTCACTGTGACCCGGCGGAAATGCGAATGAAACAGAAATTTATGGAGCCATCTACTTTCTCAATTGTTTTTCCTCGAACGTCCTCGCAAACTGCCTGATTACGCAGAACAGCGCGCAGTTCGGAGGCGGAATATCCAGCATGTCTTCGTCGCCGACCGTGACAGACTGCAGAATTGAAATAAATTCTGCCAATATCTCTGGCGGAGGAGTTTATACCTGGGGAGGGACTCCATCTTTCTCAAATTGTTCAATCCTGAAAAATTCAGCCAGCACTAACGCCGGTGGAATCTACTTGGAAAACTACGGCAGCTCCAGCTCCTTGAATTCATGCCATATAGCCGAAAACTACGGTGGCGGAATCTATTGCGCAGGCGGCTCCGGAACGGACGTAGTCCTCGATTTGACAAACTGCCTCATCGCCTGGAATTTCTGGGGAAGCGACGGCACCGCAATCAAGTTCAGCGGTTCCTGCATCAATTCGACAATCATAAACTGTACTATAGGCAATAATAATTGGGGTGGAAGTGCTGTCTCCATAAACTGGACATCATTTCCTCCTGATCCCCTGCCTGCTTTCACATTCAGAAACTGCATATTCTCGGGCAACAGCGGCTACGCAGTCAGGGAAATATTATTTATGGGTCATCCGCCATTGACGCTGGCACGCCTGTCTCCGCGCCGG
>DYRX01000151.1 GCA_020718525.1 Victivallis vadensis | reverse complement strand
GGATTTTCATTTGCGATTGTTGAAATCAGCCCTCCCCCTAAAGTATTGAGGGCTGTGAAATACTTCAGGTGCGTAGCGTTCTTTGAGCCAGTTCATAAGTCATAAACCGAGCCGTTGCGTGAGTCATTGGAGGGCTCGCGCCTGCTTGCGCGCTTTCCGCAGGCAAGAATATTTTTGGCAGGGGGAATACCCATGGTAAATATTCACTGAACTAGATCGTTCAGCGAATCTTTACGTACGGGTTCAGTAAACTACGCTTGTTTACTGAATCCTTACTTTCCGTTTGTGTCAGTCCGCTTCAAAATTCAGGAAATCTTGTCTGCGGCGCTCTTCTTGTGCCAGAGCGAAATAATCGGACTTGCAATAAAGACCGAGGAATATGTTCCGACTATCAGTCCTATGCAGAGAACCGAGAGGAAGTCTCTTATGGCAAGTCCAGCCATGAGAAGCATTATCACTACGACCAGCAAGGTCGTGCCGGAAGTGATCACCGTTCTGGTCAATGTCTGATTTATACTCAGATTGATTATCGAATTGTAGGATTTGTTCTTCACGAGCGTAAGATCTTCCCTGATCCTGTCAAAGACAATGATTGTGTCGTTGACCGAATATCCCAGAACCGTCAGAAGCGCCGCAACCACGTTGAGGGAGAATTCTCCGCCTAGCAGAACAAAGATTCCAGCGGAAATGATTATGTCGTGAATCAGCGCAATGATTGCCGCGACGCCATAGGAGAACTCAAACCTGAGAGAAATGTACGCGATCATGCCTACAATTGAGAGGAATATTGCGAATGCCGCCGTCTGGGCAAATTTAATCCCGATGAGTCTGCCCAATGTCGTCTCTTCGCCTCCATGAAGCTTGAGCCCCTCAAACTTCGAGTTCAAAACTTTTGCAATCTGGTCTTTGGGCGTTAGCTGTCCCTGGTCAAGATTCGATACATTTTTGTCCAGGAGAACAATCTCCAGCTTCTTGTTTTCGCCGGTCTCGATTATGTTTGTCTTGTATGAAGCCTTCTGAGCCGGCAGACCCGCTTCCGCAAGCACCTTGACTATTTCATTCTCGGATACCCTTTTATCATAGCTGAATGTTACTCTTGTCCCTCCGGTGAAGTCAATTCCGAGCGCCCCCTTCTTGTATGCAATGCCTCCAAAGGAAACAAGGAGCAATGCAATCGAAACTGCCACTGCCGGCTTCTTGTATTTGAGGAAGTCAAAGTCCGGCTTGGCAAAGAACTGCATCATGTCCATCGTCCTGTAGCTGGTAATCCTGCCCATGATGTCGAAAACCAGGCGGGTTACGAAGAGAGCCGTGAACATGCTTGTCAGAATTCCTATGGTCAGAGTGACGGCGAAGCCCTTGATAGGACCGGTTCCCTGCCACATTAGAATCAGCGCCGTCATCAGCGTCGTAAGGTTCGAGTCCAAAATAGTGAGAAACGCCCTGTCGTATGCCGAATCTATTGCGACCCCTAGCGTCTTGTTGTTCGCCAGCTCCTCTCGTATTCGCTCGTTTATGAGTACGTTTGCGTCAACCGCCATACCTATCGTAAGAATGATACCGGCTATGCCAGGGAGAGTGAGCGTCGCCTCGAAGGCGGCAAGAGATCCGAGTATGAGCACAATATTGATGATGAGCGCCAAAGTCGCGGCGAGACCTGCTCTCCTATAGTACAAGAGGGCAAACACGGCAGTTGCAATCAGCGCCAAAATTCCTGATCTTGTCCCGGTTTTAATCTCCTCGAGTCCCAGCGTAGGATCGGTGTCGAAGACAGCTTCAACCTTGATCTTGACCGGCAAACTTCCGCTTATCAGCGCTGTGGATATGTGCTTGACCTCGTCCTGAGTAAAGCTTCCTGTGATCTGGGCATGTCCTCCCTCGATTGCATCCTGTATCGTCGGCGCAGAGTAGAGCGTCCCATCAAGGATGATCGCCAACTGACGTCCCACATTGTCCCTGGTGACCTGTCCGAACTTCGAAGCGCCCTTCCCATTGAAGGAAAGACTGATGAACCTCTGTCCGTATTCGTCCGCCGCCGGTCTCGCGTCATCCACGTCCCTTCCGTCCATTTCTGGAATGCGCTTGACAAAATAGATCAGTTTTCTCGGCTTTTCCCCGGGCTTTATGTCAACTGTCTCCATCATTTTATATTCGGCTGGGCACTTGAAGTTAGCCGGATCGGCGGTGAACTCGCTCACAAGCCTGTCGTTTTCCCTGCTCACAAGGCAGAATTGGAGCTTCGCCGACATCTCGATCAGTTTCTTGAGCTTGAGCTTCTCCTCCTTCGAGACGATCGGAACCTTCAGGGAGATGTAGTCAGAGCCGAAGGGAGAGATTTCGCATTCGAAAATCTTCTCGCTTTCGAGACGGTTTCTGAGAATCTCTATCGCCGCGTCGCGATAGCTTTCAAAGCTGTCCCCGCCTTTTTTCGCATCCTTGTCTCCGTCGTCGCCTTTTGCCGCCTCTTCGAGGAGCAGAATGAACTCCGCGCCGCCGTTCAAGTCAATTCCGAGACGGATCGAGCCCGCCGCCTGCTTGCGGATTTCGCTGACCAGATCCCTGTTCGTGTTGAGATTCTTGAACCTGTAGTATTTGACAAGGTCAACATTCAAATCTTTGGCGGCCTCCTCGACGGCGACGGAATCAAAAAGGGACGGATCTTTCGCCATCTTCTCCTTGGCAAGCTTGAGAACTGCCTCAAAATCCTTCTTGTTCTTCTCTTCAAGCGCCTTGGTGATCTCGCCTGAAACCTTGTCAAGCGGCTTTACCGTTCCGCCATCCTTATACTTGTCCTGATTCTTGTCGTAGTAGTCGGCAATCTCCTCCTTGCCAATCTCCGGACTTATGTGCTTCTTGTCGAAGATGCTCAGGAAATTCCTGGGCTTGAGAGGATACATGGACAGTGCGAAGACGGCTACGACGATGACCGTGAAGCAAATTCTGAAAAGAACAGGACGCTTATTCATTTTTTGCGAGTTCCTTGCTGTTTATGACGGACGCTACTCCGCTCTTGTTGATTTCGACTTTCACATTGTCGGCGATCTTCAGCATGAAAGTTTTCTCCTTGACGTTCGCAATCACGCCATGAATGCCGCATATTGTGACAACCCTGTCGCCGCTCTTAATTTCCTCGAGCATCTTCTGCTTCTTCTTGTTCTCCTTGGACTGGGATCTGAAGAGAAAGAAAAGCATGACTGCGAAAATGACGATCGGCCCTATCATCACCCAGGGACTGCCGCCTTGTTGCTGAGCCGCCTGGGCGAGCGGACTGATCAATAGCACCGGTATGAGCATGTCAACGACTCCATTTTAGATTTATCTATGCCCATTTAAGCTGAAATTTGCAATTTGGAGCAATTTTCATAGTAAACGAACATAAAACGTCAAACAAAAGAGGGAGGAATATAATGCTTTTCTTTTTTTCCGCAAGTGGAAATCATGATTTTGAGAGTTTATTCAAAATATAGGAGTATTCAGCCACCATGCATTCATTGATTGGACGAATCCCAAGTTCGCCCGGCAAAACAGAGTACGTGTATGTCTCAATTTCAAGATTCGTGCAGATTTCAGGGCTCTTCCGGAGAAGGCCAAGGACAGCGTCAAGCTCCTCTTTTTCTGCTTTGAGTCCGCCGGGAAGCTCCGAGAGATGAATAGGAATGTGGTAGTGAATCTTCCATGGCAGTTCACTGTCTCCTCTTTCGATGGCTTCGGGAAGATCTGGAAAACGAAGAAGGCTACCGTCCTTCCGAAAAAGCCTCGTCTGATGCAGATAGCGCTCGTCTGCGAATTTCGCAAGCTCCCGCTTCGATTCAGGGCTTCCCGCCCCCAGGGCGGCGCTCAGTTGCACCTTAGCGATTTTAACTCCCGCGTCCAAACATGCCGCGAGTGATTTTCCAGGTCTTTCGGCGACAAGCTCATGATGGGAGCAGTCATGACAGACCCCGATGTAATTCCGGCATGCCTCGTCATCGGCCATTCTTTTTGCAAAAAATTCTGCAAAATCCTCACCGCTTTCCCAGAGACAGTCCGGCTCCGGCTCTATTGCAAGAAGGATTTTTTTTCCTTTTTCAGACTCTATCCGCGCCAAATGTCCGGTGATTCTGCTGAGATTTTCGGAAATCTGGGAAATGTCCTTTGGCGAATTGACAAATCTCAAATATGCTCCGGGCACAGTGCTGATCGAGCCAGTCACGCCTTTTGGAAGCAAGTCCGAAAGCAAGTCGGCACAGATCTTCGTGTATTCGAGCCGTTCGGAACTGCGCCAGTCCGGCAGATAGACGTCCTCCTTCACTTTTCCAGACTGGAAATGTCCGAACGGGAAGGCGTTCAAACTGAAAACATAGACGGCTCCGTCATCGAGTATCCTGCGAAATTCGCAGAATGCCGTTTTGTCGGAAAGCCGCCTGGCGTTTTCGGAATTGAGCCAAAGTCCGGCGGCGAAGGGCAAATCCGGGGAAAAGCCCAGATCTGTGCGGATTTGAGAAATCAGCGAGACAATTTTTCTGGCGGGTGCGGCGGAGTCGAGTATCCCGAGATTGTTCAGACAGTAGCAGAGATGCGAATTGTCAAGAATCTTCATTTTTCCTCAGATCTGAGATGGACTCCTCGAGAAGAGCTTTGTCCATGCTGTGAACTTCGATTTTGGAGCCAAGTCCGTCTGGCATGCTGATATGGAGCTCTCCACCGAGATGCTCTCGAAACTCCTCGATTCCGTCAAAAAGCATCCTTGTCCCGTCTGGATGCCTCTTTTCGAGTGTCTCATTCCAGAGGCTGAACCCGAGAGTTTTGAGTGATTTTATCAGTATTTTGAGGCTTTTTTCGTCGAAAAGCCCGATTTTGAAGGCATAATTTGCGTCGAGGGCTATTCCGATTGCAACCGCCTCGCCGTGGCGGATGGAGCCGTTCGAGAGGCTTTCGAGCCGGTGGGCCGACCAATGTCCGAAATCAAGCGGCTTCGAGCTTCCGAATTCGAAGGGATCTCCTCCGTTCACGATCTGATCTAGGTGTATCTCCGCGCATCGGACTATCATTTCCTGCATGCATTCCATTTCTCTGGCCGCCAGCCTTTCCGCGTTTCCGCAGAGCCAATGGAAAAAATCTTTGTCCTTTATTATGGAGACCTTGAACGCCTCGGCGATCCCTGAAATCCAGTCGCGCCTGCCAAGCGTCTCGAGCAGTTTGAAGTCGTTCACAACAGCAAATGGGGGATGAAAAGTGCCAAGAAGATTTTTTTTGCCCATCATGTTGATGCCATTTTTGACGCCCACGCCAGAGTCGCACTGGGAAAGAACCGTCGAGGGGAATCTGATCTGCCGCAGACCTCTGTGGACAAGCGACGCGGCAAGCCCGATCTTGTCGAGGAACGCCCCGCCGCCAAGCATCATCACGAAAGAATGCCTGCAAAGACGCTGTTCTGCCATCATTGAACAGAGATGAGAAATATCGTCGAGAGTCTTAAAAGACTCTCCGGCTTCGAGCGCGAGGGGAGGCGCGGCGACTTCAAGCGCTCCATCGAGTCGCTTGAGCGTGCATTCCACTTTTCCGAGAAGCGCCGGAGAAGCCTCGGCAAGTCCCTTGTCAACAAGAAAAAGAGCACGGGGGCGTTCTGGAAAGAGGCGCGGGGAGAAGATCTCCCCAAGAATGGGATTGTTTTCCGAAAAGACATCGTACCCGAAATGGACGCTGTATTCGAATCCGACTTTGATTTTTGCGCTTAAAGTCCTGTCTGCCATACTACCGCCCGCCAAGTCCTTCGTTAATATTGCATTACATTAGTCCCCAAGCGGCAAAACGCACTTGAATATCAGAAAAAAAGCTCCATTTTATGGACTCGTAGCCCTTTCTGGCGCGGAAACTCCGAGCCCTGGCAGGGCAGAAAATTCAGAAAGACACCATTATGAAGATGCTCCGCTTTTTTATGCTGTGCGCTGTTGCGGCGCTTTTGAACGCATGCGACAACTACAACAACGACAAGACGGTTGTTGACGTGATCAAGCATATGGACAGTTGCGGGGCGAAGGCGGAAGTCATTCAGCCAAGCTACGCGAAGGTGATAAAGGCGAGCGACGGATGCCAGCTCACAATCAACGGCATAAACATCGAAATCTACCGCTACGACATCAACAATGAGACTCAGAGGAAATTTCTCCAGGAAATCATGGAAAAGGGCTACATTGAGATGCACACGGTCAAATTTTCCGCCCGTGTGAACGGCTCCTTCGTAATGCTCCATGGCGCTGAACATCCCGATTCGGATCTCATTCTCGCCGCTTTCGACAGTTTTTAACCTTTTCCGCAAAGTTCAACGGCAAACCGAAGGGAATCAGTGAAGGGCAGAAGTATTTTCATGGAAATTCTCACTCCCCTCAGCATTTTGGGAGTCCTTTCCATCGCCGCCGTCGCATTTGTCTCCGCAAGAATATCCAAAGACTACTACATGGAGGAAAAGAAGAACATCCTCATGGCTGTCGCGTCGAGCCTGTCCTCCGCCGCAGAAACAAAGGAGGGTGAGGATCTCAAGGCATTTGTCTCCAGGGTTTCGCCCGAATGCGCCCGGGAAAACTCAGTCAGGATCAGCGTGATTGCAAAAGACGGAGAAGTCCTTTTCGACTCCGATAAGAATGCCGAGGAAATGTCAAATCATGCGAACAGGGAGGAGATCCGGAAGGCTTTCGAGGGCGGAACTCCGAGCTTCAGCACGAGATTCAGCAAGACGCTTAGAAAAGAAATGCTATATCTGGCGTATCCGATGAAAAAAGACGGTGAAGCAAGGGCGGTAATAAGGGCTTCGCTTCCTGTGAAAGTCCTTGACGAGAAGGCTAATTCGCTTTATGTCGCCATCTTCGCGGCGTTCATCTGTGTGGCGCTGATCAATTTCACGCTCAGCCTCTATTTCTCATACCGTATCTCAAGCCCCTTGAAGGAGTTCAGCAAAGGAATTGCGAAATTCGCAAAAGGCGAGTTCGGAGAGCGCTTCGACAAGACAGGCGTGCGTGAAATAGACGATCTTGCGGAAATTCTCAACACGACTGCGATGAACATGGACCGCTATCTGCGCGAGATTCATGACAGCAACTCAAAGATGAATGCGATGCTCGCCAATATGCGGGAGGCTGTCATAGCGATGGATCCGGGCGAAAGGCTCATGAGCATGAACGATTTTGCTGTGTCGCTATTCAAGGTCAATCCTGCCTGGAACGGGAAAAAGTTCTATGAAGTGATCAGGCATCCGGAAATGCAGAAATTCTGCGCCGATCTGATAGAGGATGGCAGGAGCATCGAAAGAGACATCGGCATGTATGAGAACGAGCAGATGCATCTGCAGGCGAAAGGCACCATACTCAAGGACGCGGACGGCTCCAAGATCGGCTACCTCATCGTGGTCAACGACTACACGCGCCTCAAAAAGCTCGAAATGATGCGCAGTGAGTTCGTCGCGAACGTCTCCCACGAGATCAGAACTCCACTGACAGTCATCCTCGCCTCCGTAGAGACAATGCTTGAGGAAAAGATGAACGACAGCAAAAAAATAGAAAAATTCCTGAGACGGATCGCGAAGCATGCCGAGCGCCTGAACTCCCTGGTCGAAGACATTCTCTCCCTTTCAAAAATTGAGCAGAATTCGGACAAGAGAGGAGTTGCAAGGAATCTAGAAAGCGTCACGGAGATCGTTCTGAGGGCCGCAGAAACTTGCCGCTTCAGCGCCGATGAAAAGGGGATTGAGCTCAAGACTGAAGTCCAGTCCGGTCTCAGCGCGTCTGTCAATCCGGGCCTGATCGAGCAGGCGCTGATCAATCTGATAGACAACGCGATCAAGTACAGCGAAAAGGGAAGCCCCGTGAAGGTATCGGCGCTTATGAAGGACGGAGACCTGATTCTATCCGTCAAAGACAAGGGGCTCGGGATTGCCGAAGATCAGATTTCCCGCATATTCGAAAGATTCTACAGAGTTGACAAGTCAAGGAGCCGCGAACTCGGCGGCACCGGGCTTGGTCTTGCAATCGTCAAACATATTGTGCAGGCGCATGGCGGTAGAATTGAAGTGCTCAGCAAGATCGGGCAGGGCAGTGAGTTTATAGTGCTGATTCCGCAAAATCAGGCGCAGAAACAGAAACGGAACCAGGAAATTCCTCCAAAATGACGGAAATGAAGAGGCGGATACCCTCGGTAAATTTTATTTTATGCATCTCGGCGGTACTCCTTCTCCAGGCCTGCGACGAACGGTTGGAAGACTCCAAGCATCCACTCTTCATCAAGGCGAAAAATTCTCTCGAGTCCGGAAAAAAGGAGGATGCCGCGAAGTCATTCTCCGAATATTTGCGGGTCAATCCGGATTCGTCAGCCGCCCATTACGAGCTTGCGATCCTCAATGAGGATATGCTTGACGATCAGCTTGCCGCGATCTACCACTACAAACGCTATATCGAACTTGCTCCGCAGTCCGAAAACAAGGAAAACACCAAGCTCTGGCTCGAAGAGGCGGAACGCAGATATTTCGAGAAGGCGCGTAAAAAGTTTTCAGAGGAGGACAAACTGAGGGGAGAGTTGGAAAAGCTTGTGGCGGAAAAGGCGGGGCTCGAGGCGGAAATGAAAAAGCTGTCTGTGGAAAACGTCGAGCTCAAATCAAAGCTCCCACAGATCGCGGGCGAAAACGCTCAAGCAAGCCAGGAAAATCCTCCTCCGGCGGCAGATCCTGCGATTGCAGGAGAAAAAGTCAAACCTGCTTCCACCGTTCCGCAAAGCCGGGAGCAGAAAAAAGCGCAGACAAGAATGTATAGAGTCCAGCAGGGCGACACTCTTTCTAAAATCTCGCAGAAGTTCTACGGAGACTCAAAGCATTACAAGCTTATTTATGAGGCGAACAAGGACAGGCTTAAATCTCCTGCCGAACTCAGGCTCGGCGAGGAAATCGCAATCCCTCCAAAGCCAGATTAAACGCGTGTAGTCTTCAATGTCCTCTCTGTCCTCGAAGTCCTCTGCAATAAAAAACGCGATAGTCTTTCCCCAGAACTGCAAACTGCAAATTGCAAAATTAAAATCGAAGAAATAAAGACAGCCTGAAGGCTGGACACCAACGCAGAATAAACTGACATGCGGAACATGAACACAGCGGTTTTTTTCTGATGGAACGCCGACATCCTGTCGGCACTCTCAGATACCGAGCTGGAGCTCAGTGTTCCCAGATGAAATCTTTGTGCCTCTGTGCCTTTGTGCGAGGACAAGTTCTTATCTTTTAACTTCGCGACTTGGCGGCTTGGCGTGAAAAAACGTTTCCGGTCAGAGACATTAACCACAGATGGACACAGATAAACACTGATTTTTTGAGCGAAGCTCTCCGCAATCATTCACGTCTTCAATGTCCTCTCTGTCCTCGAAGTCCTCTGCGATAAAAAACGCGATAGCCTTTCCCCAGAACTGCAAAATGCAAATTGCAAAATTAAAATCGAAGAAATAAAGACAGCCTGAAGGCTGGACACCAACGCAGAATAAACTGACATGCGGAACATGAACACAGCGGTTTTTTTCTGATGGAACGCCGACATCCTGTCGGCACTCTCAGAGACCGAGCTGGAGCTCGGCGTTCCCAGGTAAAGCACCGATCACCCCTTTGAAACTGCCGTTGGTGTTCACGCTTCAGCGTGTTCTTCCTGGCAGTTTAACTAGCCCCTGCCCAGCTACTGCTTCCTAGTCCCGCTTGCGCTCCAAATGAGGAGATCAAAACCTTCTCCATCGGGTGCAATAA
>DYRX01000467.1 GCA_020718525.1 Victivallis vadensis | reverse complement strand
CAATGACAGGCGACTATTTCAATGTGAAACTATGGGGATGCACCTTGAACATGGCTAAGGGCCAGGAAAGATACCGCCCCGCAGGACTCGCCTTCGGGATGATCAACGAATGCATTTTCGGAGACATGCTCAAGACCGAGCAGTCCGGAGACCAGCCCACGATATCAGCTATGGGCGGATGGCCGGGCAACAAAAAGGTCGAAATCCCGGGAAAGAAAGGGAAGAAGACCGAGGCGAGCGAAACATCCATGCCGGCAGTCCATTCATACGCATTCAAGGACGGCAAGCGCCATTCGCTAGTCCTTTTCAATTTTGACCTAGAAAAATCACACCAGGTGAAAGTCTCCATCTCCGGCTTGCCGAAAAGCGTTGTCTCCAAACGACTTGCGCCGAAAAGCTGGCTGGACAACAACGAATACGATCTGGGCAACGGCAAGAACAATGTCAGTGTCGAGAACGTAAATATCCAGGACTTCGGAAACGGCACGGAAATCATCCTCCAACCTGCATCCGTTCAGACAATAATCTGGGAGGAATAAAAAAGGAGGAACATCGGAAATGAAGAAAAATAGCTTCCAATACCGTTCTGGTATTCTTATATCATTGATATTCGTGCTTTTATCCATGTCTGTGGCTTCGGCATTTTCCGGCGAATTGAGTGTTTGTCCTCTTTTCGGGGACAATGCAGTTTTACAGAGCGCTTTGCCGGTCCCAGTCTGGGGCAAAGCCAGACCTGGAAGCACTGTCACCGTTTCCTTTGCCGGACAAGGCGTGTCCGCCAAAACTGCCGATGACGGTACTTGGAAGCTAATCCTTGAACCGCTGAAAGAGTCTTCTACGCCACAGGAAATGACCTTGAGCGACGGAAGCGAGGCGATCAGCTTGAAGAATCTACTTGTCGGAGATGTCTGGCTGGTCTGCGGACGCTCAAACATCGGCTTTTCAGTATCGCGCATGACAGATTCCGAAAAGGAGAAGCGGAATGCAGCTCAGCCACTTCTCCGCCTTTTCAAGGTGACAACAAAGGGCCCTTCGCAGACACCAGTCTGTGGTATTGAGAGTAAAGGATGGAGGGATGCATCGGCGTCCTCCATTCCCGACTTCTCGGCTGTCGGCTGGGTTTTCGGCTCGGAACTGCAGAAGGCGCGCAAGACTCCCATCGGCATTGTAATGAGCAGCTGGGGCGGAAGTCCCGCCAACATGTGGATCGAGAAATCATTCTTCGACTCCAGAAAAAAGGGGCATAGCGCGGCAAGCAAGGAACAGAAGGACTTCGAAAAGGAGAGCCAGAGCTTCCACAAGGCCGAAGATGGACAGTCCAGCGACAAGATTCCCAACAAGATCGGTGCATGCTTCAACAGCCATATCAACCCGCTGATTCCGATGGCGATGAAAGGGGCGGTGATTTTCTTCGATGGCGCTCAGGCGGATGAGATCGCCTTGCTTGCGGAAAACTGGCGCGGTCTATGGAAACAGGGAGATTTCCCTTTCATCTTCATCCAGGTGCACAGGCAGGGAGGTCCGGTCGAAGTGGAACCCAACGCCAAGGCCGACAGCAACCGCTCCTCCTATCTTCCGCTTCTCAAGAAAATACCCAATTCAGCCATGGTGGTGGCTCTCGACACTGGTGTCTCTGGTGAATCTGACATCCATCCTCCCAACAAGAGACCCGTGGGCGAACGCTGTACCCTCGCCGCCCGCTCACTCGCATACGGCGAAAAAATAGTATGCTCGGGGCCGATCTTCAAATCTATGAAGACCGACGGCGCAAAGGCTGTGCTCTCATTCCACTGCATTGGAGGAGGTCTTGAGGCAAAAGACGGCCAGCTCGAAGGATTCGCAGTAAGCTCCGATGGAAAAAAATGGATTTGGGGTGAAGCAAAGATAGAAGGCGACACGGTCGTCGTCTCTGCTCCGTCATTGAACAGCATAAAGGCGGTCCGATATGCCTATGCCCCGAAAAACCCAAGAGGCAACCTATACAAC
>DYRX01000466.1 GCA_020718525.1 Victivallis vadensis | reverse complement strand
GGGTCCAAATCGATGACGAGAACTTTCTTTTGGAGAAAATTCAGACACGCTGAAAAATTGATGCTGGTCGTGGTCTTTCCACACCCGCCTTTTTGGTTCGCAATGGCGATAATTCTCAAAAAACTCATCTCCTTGAATTAAAAGAACTGGTGTTAAAGTAACGGCTTCGCTTAGTAAATCTTTATAGTAATGAAACCGCCGCAGAGATTCCCCAAGTAATCGCTAATGGGTTGTGGTTTTAAAAGAGACAAAAATCCCAGCTGTTTTTTAGTCATCGCTTTTCCAAATTGTTGGCATCGCGGCTGCGAGGTTCTTCCCGGGTATGGGAACGAGGGCGAAGACGCGTCAAGCGACCGGTGATTCAGGCGGAGGTCAGGATCAGGGACCGCATCATCAGCCTTGTCGCACAAGACCACGTCTTCTTCATCGCTTCCCAGGTTGTTTCCAACGCCTTCCATCCGAGCTTGAACAAATACGCTCCCAAAAGCGTCAGCCCGATCATCCAGGCTCTCAAAAACATTTCCATGACTTTCGCCTTGCGAGACCAAAGTCGTTTGCTGCCCACCAGAAAATTGAGCCGTTTGAAAATATTGTTCTCAATCTCCCAGCGCAGATGCGCAAGCTCCCGGAGATCTTCTCCCGTCAGACCCGTGGCTGTCGTCAGGACATAAAACTCAGTCTGCTCGACCAGCCCTGTTCTGACATCAAGCTCCCATTCCTGGACCCAAGCCACGCTCAACATCAGGCCTTGCCACTCTAACCCCTCGGACCACATGACTTCGAAATCCCTGAACCGCTTTGGATCATGTCCTCTCTGAGAGAAAACCCCTTCCAGCTTTGTCTTCTTCTGCGCCTGAAACAAACACCTGGCATCCTGGACGACCGTTAAAGTCTCTTCATCGGTCTTCACCAAAAGATGACTTCCGTGATCCAAATGAAGCTGAAAGTCGTCCTTGGTGGCGTAAAGCCCGTCTCCTGCGACAATCCCGAAAAATCCCTTCCCGAGATTCCTGAAGGCGCGCTTCAAAACCCTCCGGCTCGCGGCAAGTTCATGACCGCGACCAGAATAGCGTTCCAGGTCCACCACGCCGTCTGTTTTCCCGAAAATCGCAAGCACGCTGGCCCAAACTCTGCCGGCCCAGTGGCCGTCTACGATTCCAAGTCTCAGTTTCTTTCCACTCGGAAGCTTCAAGTCCCAGAGCTGCTCCTCATCGCCCCGATCGATCACTTCATAACCGATCCCTTGAACAGACTTTCGGCCGAGGCCTTCCGCCACCCGTTCCATGGTTGTGTCGGAGGCCACCCGCTTGCGATTGCTCCCATGAAGCTTCCTCGCTTCCGGCGTTCTTAAGAATTCATCCAGCTCTAAAAGTGTTTTCTGCCCCAAAACCGGCATCTGGACCAAACTCTCAAAAACGTGAATCGTTGGAATTTCGGGCCGCTTGCGTTTGTCTTCGAGTTTCTCGCCCCATGTCATGGCTCCAAGATTTTCCTTACTGTATTCCAGAAATTTTCCGATATTCATAGTGAAGCCTCCTTTTCAGGGAAGGAACTTCACAGGCAGTGCCAAGGGCAAGGGGATTGCGTTTTTCCGGCGCAAAGAGAAAAGAGAGAAATGAGGCGCAACCCCTTGCCTTATCCTGTGTTTCGGCTCTCAGAGGCGATAACTTCTGCCGACGTAAGAGAACTTTCTCTTTTCTCTCTTTGATCAAACCCGCATCCGTTTCAAAGAACCGTCACACTTGGGGAAGTTCTGGGCCCCCCGCTTTCCCCTCTAGGAAACTATGAAAATGTCGATAACGAAGTGTATTTGTGTGCGCAGGGAAGGGTGGAAAAAACAGGTGGCCATTGGGTAATCTGAGAAAATACGGATTTTTAGGGCGTGAAATCCTTTGCGGGGTCCTGATTTTTCTCCTCCTGGGAATGGCGGGGGCGGGAGTTGCCCTGGGAGAAGGCCCGAGGTTTGATCAGGAGCAGGAATTGCGCGCA
>DYRX01000465.1 GCA_020718525.1 Victivallis vadensis | reverse complement strand
GCCTTGTCCGTCTCTCAATCTGGCGGAGGAGACCTTTCCCGGAGCCGGAGCTGGAGCTGGACAAATGCTTCGTATGCTCGCGATGCCAGCAAGTCTGCCCCATGCAGGTCAAAATTACCCAGTCTGCCCCAGAAAGGACGGCCGAAAACCTGTGAAAAGATCTCCAAGTCCCATTTCTAAATATTTGCGATTTCCTGAGATGCAGAGTTCTTCGCACCATTCGTGCTTCAATACTTTCAAGCTCTGTCAATATTTTTGGAGAAATTGTGAGTTTCCACAGCAAAGTTAAAATTTCTGGACTTTTTCTTCCAATTCTCCTGATCTCCCTCCTTGTCAACTTATTCTATTGCACAGCGGGAAGCCGGATGGCGACCAGCCTCTGGAGAGTTGCAATACTGGGAGACAAGACTCCAATTGCTCCGGTTCTCGCTGTTGACAAGCTCTTTTCACAGATTGATGGCGGCAATGTCCTGCTGAAATTCGAAGGCTTTGCTCCTGGAACTGAGCCTGCTGAAAAAATTGTTCCTCTGCTATATTTCAGATCCGTGTTTGCGCATTGGCCGGGGAGAATATTCATTGGTGACGAACGCATGGCAATAAGGTTTGGAAACGAGTTCCTTGGCGCAAAACTTCAAACGGATCAAGCATGGATCGAGCACAACAAAATCTCCAATTCCGTTGCATTCATCCGCAGTCCTGAAGGTGTGATTTCAACTGAAGTGGAGAGCTTTCCGCAAAAAATGCGCAGAGAAGAAGCAGCGGGCAAACTGCCGTATCTCGTGCGTCTGATTGCCGCCTGCACCGCGATACTGCTCGCCATCTGCTTGTCAAGATGGCTGATCAAGATTTCCGCAGATCTCCATCTGGAAGGAAGAAAGGCAATGCGGGACGCGCTTTCAATCGCCTCCCTGCTCGCCATTGCGATTTCATTTGCTCTGGTTGCCGCTGATTCCCTCATGATGCCTCTCTATGAATGGGATTCCTTTGCAATCTAGGGGCTTAAGGCAAAAGTCCTTTTCTATGAAGGCTTTTCCTCGGACTATTTCCACTGTCCCAATTTGGCATACAGCCATCTTGACTACCCCCTGCTTGTTCCTCTTATGATGTGCGCGGGTATCTTTCAGGCAGCAGGATCCGCTGACAATCAAATGACATGCAAGTTCGCGTTTCCAGCTCTCTACTTGGCATTTGTAGCATTGACTTACTATGCGGCAAGATGGAGGCTTGACGGAAGAAGCGCACTGCTTGTCTCGGCTCTTTTCGCCACAAGTCCGACTCTTGTCAGGTGGAGCGGCGCGGGAACGGCAGACATGGCTCTTTCATTCTTTCATGCGGCGTCCGTATTATTCATTGTCAAATTCATGGAGAATGGAAAAAGCTCGGACATTATCGTCTCCGCCCTATTCTCCTGGCTCTGCGCCTCGACTAAAAACGAGGGAATGCCTCTAATGCTGATAAACGCGTCAGCCGTTCTTGCTTTCTGCATCGTCAAAAAAAAGGGGCTAGATCCATTTGCAGTCTATATGCTGATTTCGGGTGTTCTCTCTCTCTTCCCTGGCTCTTCTTTTCAATGGACATACCCAGGATACACGAGAATTATCCAGCGAATCTGAGCCTCTCCAAGTTTGCTGAGAACTCCGGAAGAATTGGATTCATCGCCTGCGAAATGCTGAAACAATTCCTCGCGGCAAACAACTGGGGTTTGTGCTGGATGCTTATTGCCTTTGCTATCTTTGCAGGAAGAAAATCATTCGGCAACGCCTCCTGCATAATCCTGTGGTATATCTTCGCCTCGCATTTTATTCTCTACGCAACTGCATATCTGATATACCCATACAAGCTTCCTTTGCTCATTCCCCAGACAATTGACCGTCTCTATCTGCACATTTTGCCGCTGGGCTTTTTGATTGCAATAATCCACCTTGGAAAGATGACTGATAGGAATTTTGATTTTCATGGTAGTCGAAGATAACCTGGCAGTTGAGGAAAA
>DYRX01000464.1 GCA_020718525.1 Victivallis vadensis | reverse complement strand
GCCGAGTTTCCAATGTGTTCAGTCCTGCCCGCGAAGACGTTCATGGGCAATAGACTGCGATCATTGGGATATCGCGAGGTCAAAACGCTCGAATCTTTGCCATTCTGCGGGAAAGGAGTCAAAATCAGGGGACACGAGTTCCATTGGTCCGACATCGAAGCCTCAGAGCCGCTACCCCCGCTATTCCTAGCCCGTGATTCGCGCGGAAATATTTTCAACGCCGGGGTGAAACACGGAAATATTGCCGCAAGCTACATCCATCTCCATTTCGAATCAATCCCCCTTAGGCTTTTCAGTCATTTCTGACCGGGCGCAACATAAACCCGATTTTCGGGCAAAACTGGTTGCGGAAAAAATAGCAGAAAAGAATCAACACTTTTTTCAAGGAAAGCTTCTTCCTGCACTTGCAAACAATAGATTCTTAAACTATCCTTGAATGATGCTTGTCTGCGACATCAATCCTGCGATCACGTAGCCAGTTTTTTGCGATTGGAGTCCGCTTTTAGGTCTAGCAAATTCAGGGATTTTACGGAAAAATCCTCATTCATAAAAGTATGGAAGCTCTGAAAATATGGTAATTTTTCTGCTAAATCTCGCGGTCTTTGACTTTGTCTTCATCATAACCAATAAAATGGGCGAAATATCGTTCCTAGACTCGCCCGAACTATTTATTTTTCCATTGTCGTTCCTAATTCTCATCTCCGCCCTAGTCGCATTCTGGTTGAAAAAATGCGACTGGATGGACTCGCTCATCATCACAATCAGTGCGGTTGCAGGCTTTGTCTTTGCAAGCTTCATCGCCGATTCGCTCGAATCCAGCGCTCTCCCATACGGGATGATTGGCTGGGGCTTCTTTGCGGTCATCATAAGCCTTCTGGGCTTTGCCATTGGCAGGGCGCTCAGGAGCTACTTCAGAAAATCTCCGACATTCAGACTGCTCTGCACATGGCTGTCAAAAAAAATCCACTGAAATTTCCGATCGGAACAGATGGAGTCATGCGCATTCTTGAATGCCGCGAAGTCTCTGATCTTCTCAAAATATTCTCTTTGGCAAATAAGACAAGGGAAAAGCTTTTTGGCAAGCGCATTGAAACCTGCTCTATAATCAATGCAAAATCTGGAAACTGCCCCGAGGACTGCGCATTCTGCGCGCAGTCAAAGAAGTCTAGCGGAAAAATTTCAGAATACCCTCTCGTTTCGGACAAAGTCATTATTTCTGCGGCAAAAAAGGCGCTTGACGGGGGATCCGCCCGCTTCAGCATCGTCACATCCGGGCGTAAAAGCTCGAAAAAAGAGCTCACACAAATCTGCAAAACTGTGGAAAAGCTCGCTAAAATTTCGGGACTGAAAATATGCGCATCGCTTGGCATTCTCGACGAAGGCGAGCTTGTCAGCCTGAAAAATGCCGGACTAGACAGATACCACCACAATCTCGAGTGCGCTGGAAGCCTCTACCCCTCGATTTGTTCGACTAAAAATTACTCTTGCAAGCTCGAAACATGCCAGGCGGCAAAGTCTTCCGGATTATCCCTCTGCTCCGGCGCAATCTTCGGCATGGGCGAAAGCAATCGGCAGATAGTCGAGCTCTTTGGCACGCTCAAGAAAATAAACCCTGATTCTGTTCCCATGAACTTCCTCAATCCAATTCCTGGAAGCAGACTTGAAAAGTCAAGTCCCCTGCCGCCATTTGAATGCCTCAAAATAATTTCAGCGGCAAGACTCTACTTTCCTAATTCTTCGATCAGAGTCTGCGGAGGCAGGGAGTTCGCCCTGAAAGATTACCAGTCGTGGATATTCGCCGCCGGCGCAGACTCCTTCATGTCCGGCGGATACCTTGTAACCCCGGGGCGGAGCATGAGCCTCGACAAGGAAATGATCCACGATTTTGATTTGTTCAACCTTTGACTGTTCCATTCGCAACAGCCCATTAGAGAGAAACCCGGAAAATAGCGCGTGAAGCGAAAAAATCCAAAAGAAGACTGCTCTTTTGCCTATT
>DYRX01000463.1 GCA_020718525.1 Victivallis vadensis | reverse complement strand
TCGTTTAGAGAGCACCGCTGGCGCGGCAGTTACGGGAGTTTTCATAGGAGAAAATGATGGTGGGCGCTGAGGGACTCGAACCCCCGACAACTTGGGTGTAAACCAAGTGCTCTAACCAACTGAGCTAAGCGCCCGAAAAGCTTGACCGCCGCTCCGATGAGCCAGGCGAGTCAGGAGGCTGTGAAATCTAGCTTATTCGGACGAATAGTCAAATGCCAGTCAGGACTTTCTCAATATTTTGAAATATGGCATTAAAATCCGAAGTATTTTGTCTCATGGTTTGCTCCGGGTGTTGAAAATCACTTATTTTAAAATAGATTAGCACGCATGATAAAGATTGTAGCAGACGACAAAATTCCTTTTATAGAAGAGGGGCTTTCGCGCCTGAAGGGGCTTGCGGAATATCTCCTCCTGCCCGGTTCCAAGATCTCCTCAAAGGATCTGCTTGATGCCGACGCGCTGATAACAAGAACTAGAACCAAGTGCGACGCGAAACTTTTGGACGGCACAAAGATCCGCTTCATTGCCAGTGCGACGATTGGACACGACCACATTGACTCAGGCTATTGCGCAAGCCGCAGAATTTATTGGACGAACGCTCCGGGATGCAATTCATCGTCTGTCGCTCAATACTTTGCCTCCGCAATTCTGAATGTCGCCGAGGAGAAGGGGCTCAAGCTTGACCGTATGACGCTGGGAGTTCTTGGCATCGGAAATGTCGGAAGCAAGATTGCCAGGCTCGCCAAGATAATGGGCATGCGCGTCTTGCTCAACGATCCTCCCAGGCAAAGAGCCGAAGGCGGCGTGGCATTCAGCGACTTGTCCGATATTTTGAAGGAATCGGACATGATCAGTTTCCATGTCCCCCTCGATCGTTCCGGATTAGATAAGACTTTTCATATGGCGGACGAAGCATTTTTCAGAAAGGCGAAAAAAGGCCTGATCTTCATGAACAGCTCCAGGGGCGAAGTCTCTGATACTGAGGCTCTTAAATCTGCGATAAAGGAGTCTCGAATTTCATGCGCCGTCATTGATGTGTGGGAGAACGAACCTGAAATTGATTTGGAACTGCTTGGGCTTGCGAGATTCGCAAGTCCTCACATAGCCGGATATTCCACCGATGGCAAGGCGAACGGCACGTCCGCCTGCGTCTGCGCTCTCGAGAGATTTTTCGAGATTGGCGATGGCGCCTGGAAGCCCCATTCGATTCCTCTGCCTGCGAATAGAATCATAGAAATTGATCCGCAGGGAAAAGACTTTCAAAGGATTCTTTCTGAGGCGGTGGAAAAGACTTATTCAGTTCGACGAGATGACAAGGCTCTCAGAGAAAATCCGGGCAATTTCGAGAAGCTTAGAGGTGAATATCCCTTGCGGCGTGAATTTCCTGCATACTGCGTCAGACTGCTTTCTGAAAACGCGTCTGTCGAGCAGAACTTGCGCGATTTTGGTTTTTTGACTGCTTAGGGACTGTTGCAAAATAATTTTGATATTTTGCCGCCAAGGATTTTGAGCTGATTTTTCTGACATGAAGGAGGAGCATGTCGAGACATGTAACGACTGAATGGCGGGAAAAGCGGCCACAAGACTGGCGATCCTCCGGGGCACGGTGGCAGGTTATCACTTTCGCGTCTTTCGTCAATTACATATCTCGATATGCGCAGACCGAGGGATTAGCCCAAGTTGCGCAGTTATGAGGTGTTAAAATTACTTTTTCCCTCTGAATGGACTTTTCAGAAGACCATTTTTCTCCACTACGTTTTTGTGTTTTTTGGTCTGTTCGGCAGTTTGACGCCCCTCGCTTCAAGGAGTTCTGAAAGGTGTTTTCCCGGTTTACCGACAAGCCTGAGCCTCGCCGGACTTCTGCCGCGTCGCTCATCTAGTGTCCTGTTTCCTAAATAACGATACTATGTCTCTTTAATAAATTCAGATTAGTAGTTGTTGCACCCCTTCAGGGTGAAAACAACAATAGATGAATTAAAGGGGATGCTTTCTCAGG
>DYRX01000150.1 GCA_020718525.1 Victivallis vadensis | reverse complement strand
AAAATGACAAGGGCTCTCTTCTCGGATCGCTTCCACAGCTCGGAGCGTTTCTAGATCGGGACGAAATGAGTGCCATGCGTGCTGAACATGGCGATGGCATTGCGAAATTCGCAGTCCGCGAACTCATTTCCGAGATACGCGCAAAAATCATCTCTGGCGATATCACTGAAACTCCAGATTCTGCTGTAATCGCACTTGAAGCCGACAAATTCATCGCCCGCCTGATCTCGCCGTCCGGGCGCTCCGCGATCAATGCAAGCGGAATACTCCTGCACACTGGTCTTGGAAGGGCGCCGCTCTCGAAGAGTGCCGTTGATTCACTATCCGTATTCGGCGGATACTCGGTGTTGCAGGCTGATCTGGACAGCGGAAAAAGAACGCTCCGGGAAGAGAAGGCTGAAAGACTCATCTGTGAACTCTGCTCCTGCGAGGCCGCCACCGTGGTCAACAACAACGCCGCCGCCACCCTGCTCATCCTCAACACCCTCTGCGATCGGAAGGAGGCTGTCATCAGCCGCGGACAGCTCATCGAGATAGGCGGACAGTTCAGGATGCCTGATGTCATGGCAAAAAGCGGCGCGATCCTCAAGGAGGTCGGCACTACTAACAGAACGCATTTGCGCGACTATGAAAATGCAATATCCGACAGCACTGGCGCCATCATACATGTGCACACATCGAACTACCGCATTAGAGGTTTTACCGGATGCCCAGGGATCTTGGAACTCAGAAAAGTCGCCGACAGGCATAAGCCCTTGGCGCTCATAGACGACCTCGGAAGCGGCGCCCTTGTTCCACTTGCAAAATACGGAATTCCGGATGAACCGCTAGTCCGTGACTCCATATCTGCCGGGGCGGATCTTGTCTGCTTCAGCGGGGACAAGCTAATATGCGGTCCGCAGTGTGGAATCATCTGCGGAAGGCGAGAGGCAATTGCCAGAATCCGCAACAATCCATTCGCCAGGATGTTCAGAGTGTGCAAGCTGACTCTCGCCGCGCTTGAAAGCACCCTCATCCATTTTATAAACGGAGATCATGAGCGGGAAATCCCATTCTATAAAATGCTCTCCGAGGACATTGCCCGTCTGCGAAAGCGCGCGGAAAAGCTCTCAGCTTCGATCTCCGGCTCAGAAACTATGAAAACCAGCATCTTGGAAGGGCTCTCATACATCGGAAGCGGCTCAGCGCCTGACGAAGGCGTGAAGACATGGACCGTCAGAGTCGGCCCCAGCAACCCCAAGGACGGAAGCTGGTGCAACAGGACCGCCGCCCGGATGAGAAACAATGTCCCGGCAATATTCTGCCGGATCGAGAACAACTGCCTTGTTTTTGACATGAGAACCCTGTCTGATGATGAGCACAGAACTCTGGTGAAGGAATTGCCAGAAATTCTTTCAAACTAAAAAGCAGGAAGGAACGACCATGAATGTGGACTACTCCAAGAGAAAAAGGATAATGTCGCGCTCGACAATGCTGGGACACTGCATTTGTGATCCTGCCAAGCCGTGTCCATGCGAGGAATTCAAGAATTTCGACGTCTGCGAATGCGCCGGAGAAAAAATGCCCCAGATAGAGTCGGGAAAGATACAAATTCGTCTCACAGAACATGTGAAAGGCGCGGGTTGCGCCTCCAAAATATCAAAGAAGACCCTGCATGAAATTCTTTCAGGACTTCCCCAGTTCTCCGATAAAAGGGTCCTTGTAGGATCAAGTGCGGGCGACGATGCCGGAGTCGTCATTCTGCCCGGGAAAACAGGCAAGGCGATGGTGCTCACCGTGGATGTCTTTGCTCCCTCGGTTGATGATCCTTACACTTTCGGACAGATCTCGGCGGCGAACTCCGTCAGCGACATATATGCGATGGGTGCAGAGCCCTGGTGCGCTCTTTCCATAATCGGATTCCCGGTGAACAGATTCCCCAACGAGATCATGACTCAGATCCTGCGCGGCGGCATAGACAAGATGCGTGAGGCGGGAATCGCCGTTGTAGGCGGACACAGCATAAACGACGATAGCGTGAAATGCGGATTTGCCGTGGTCGGGATATGCCCGGAAAAAAAGTTCACCCGCAATGATGGAGCAATGCCTGGAGATGTCCTTGTTCTCACAAAGCCCCTTGGCGTGGGAATTGCCGCCTTCGCAGGACAGATTGGACACGCCAGCAAAAAAGATCTCGATGAAATAGCCAAATCAATGTCGGCATTGAATAAAACAGCTTCAGAAACCATGATGAAATACAATGTTCACGCCGCCACGGATGTGACAGGGTTCAGCCTAATGGGGCATCTTTCGGAAATCGTCAAGAACAGCTCTGTCGAGGTGGAGCTGGACTTCGACTCCATCCCGATATTCAGCGGAGTTGCGAATTTCGCAAGACTTGGAATAATTCCCGGCGCTGTAGAGCGGAACAGGGAGTCTGTGAAGCCGGAACTGCTCGACCTATCCGGACTCGCCGAGCCTCAGGAGAACATCCTCTTCTGCCCGGAGACATCCGGAGGTCTCCTTGTATTCATGCCACCAAAGGACGCCGAAAAATATCTGCGCGAAATCCGCAGAAAAGGTGTTTCCTCCGCCGCAGTGATCGGAATTGCAACTAAAAAACGCAAGGGAGGCCTGATAAGAGTAAAAAGCAGTTCGAGCGACAAATTCTCCCCGTTGAAGATGGAAAGAAAATCAATCCCGCAGGACACGAAGCCAGAAAGCGGCGATGAAGCTCCTGCATGCTGTGCGGATCCATCTGCCGCGTCGAAGCAAATCGCATTTTCCGCAAGTGCGACGCCAATATCTGCGGCATTCGCTGAATACATGAAAGCTGTCGGAGCTCCCGGAGCCATTGACGCCAAAAACAAGAAGCTTATGAGTCTCGCGCTGTCTGTCGCAACAAAATGCGGCCCCTGCATAACAATAAACCTTCAGGCTTCAAGGGGGGCAGGCGCTTCGGACGAGGAAATATCAGAGGCCGTTGCTCTCGGAGCCGCTTTCGGAGGTGCTTCAGCGGCGATGTTCTACAAGGAGACAATGCAATCTAAAATAAAGTCAATGCCACCAAGTTAAGGAGTGAAAGCAAAGAACACGCTAAAGCTGTGAACACCAACAAAAAAGCCTTAACTTAGTGACATTCTAAGATAAAGTCATGAAATCAGTGGGAATACGTATTTACTCGGGAGCAAAAAATGAAGAAGGCAACAATAGAAGACGTACGCAAAGTCTATAGCGGACCTGAGGGAAAGCTCTGGGAGCTCGTAATGGGCGAGCAGATTCATGTGGATGGCTGGAGGAGTTCCATGGAGCTTGCAAAAATCGCAGGCGTCAAAAAGGGAACGAAGGTGCTGGACATCTGCTCCGCGCTTGGTGCAGGACTCCGCTTCCTGGTCAAAAATTTCGATGTCGAAGGATACGGGCTCGACGCTACAATGCACATGGTGCGTGAATCTAGAAGAAGGATCAAAGATGAGAAGCTCCATTCCAGGATAAAAATCAAGTATGGCGATGCATCTGAAATCCCATGGAAGGATGGATTCTTCGACCTGGTCTGGGGTGAGGATGCCTGGTGCTACGTGAGCGACAAGGGTGCTTTGATATCAGAAGCGGCAAGAGTGCTCAGGAAGGACGGCATCATCGCCTTCACCGACTGGACTGAGGGCTCCAAAGGATTCAGCGACGCAGAGTCTTCCAGAATAAGACGCTTCATGAAATTTCCCGACATGGCTTCAAAAACCTGGTACGAGAACACGCTCTCAGATGCAGGCTTCAAAATTATTCATTCGGAAGAGGACTCGGCGGATTTCGCAAAACATATCAGGATGTATATAGACATGCTCTCGGGCCAACTGAGATTCGACGCATTAAAGATTCTCGGAGAAGACATGGGACTTTTCGCCGAGATGGGTGGAGAGATGGCTTTCATGCTCGAGATGGCTGAAAAAGGCCGCCTCTCAAGGACAAGAATTGTCGGAAAAAAAATAATCTAAGACCTCGCACGGATCACGATGCTCAATAAGAAGATCAGAAAATTCACATCCGATGAAAAAGGAAGAATAGCAAGGAGCGGAAACGCCGCAGGATACTTCTGCAGGCATTTTCCGCCGGAGATGCTGGCAGGTCTGGGTCTAAGCCCCCATCGGATATGCTCATCTGATCAAAGTTCCGAGAAGGAGGGGGAAAAATTCATAAGACCAGATGCATGCTCGCGTTGCAAGAGCATAATCGGCGGCATCAGCCTCGGGAAAGCTCCCTATTCCAATCTGCGTCTGATAGCAACACTGAGCACCTGCGACATGATGAGAAGAACCCTCGAGCTGATATCGGAAAAATTCAGAGTTCCGATATTTCAAATCCATCTCCCCGCTACGCGCAGTGAAAATTCGAGGAAATTCTTCTCGTCCGAAATTGTCTCCGCCGCAAATGAAATATCTTTGTCAACAAATCGCAGTTTCGACTCTGAAAAGGCGGTTCTCTTCTACAAGCAGAGGAGACTTTGCGCAGAAAAACTCAGCGGAATCTGCCTCTCAGGGGAAATCTCTCAGAAAGTCATCCATCCTCTGACAAGTCTTTTCAATTTTGCAGATCCTCAGAGATTTTTCGATTTCCTGGAAGAGATAGAGGGAGAGCTCCCGCGGCGGCGTATCCGCGGAAAAATCTTGATTGCAGGCTCGCCTCTGCTCGATGATGCCATTGAAATATCAGGCGAAATCGAGAAAAGAGGATTCGGAGTGATCAATCTGACATGCTCTGGCCTGGAGCAGTTCAAGACCGTCATTGACGGCAGGCCTCCGTCAGGTGCGCGACGCAATACGCTTGCGAAATTCGCAGAAATGTACTTTGACGCGACACCGTGCATGAGGGCGCGTCCGAATGAGGAAGTCCACCGGCGCATAGATGCCTGGGTGAAGAGGACAGGTGCGGCAGGACTCATATACAAGACGCTGAAATTCTGCGATATCTGGGCTGTGGAGAGAATCCGCATTAGACAGTCCATGGGAGTCCCGATTCTCTTCTTGGATGGCGATTTGTCGGGCGCATTCGGAGAAAGCATCCGCACGCGCATAGACGCATTTCTGGACACTGTCGAGGTGCGCAATGCGTAGATGCAGTGCAAAAACGCAGTCAGCTTCTGAGCTCCCACGAAGAATCACCCTTGGCGAATGCGACGAGCTATTCGAGCGCATTCCCGCGTCATTCAGAGGCGAATGCCTCCATTTGAGGGAAGCTGGAGCTCTTCCATATCTGGCTCCGCTATCACATTTTTCAGACTCCGGCGACAGACTGCTTTCAAGATTGAAATATGACAATTCTCCCGCCGCGCTCAGGCTATGGTCATTTATCTTCAGTGAGAAGACTCGCCTGTTTGAGGCCAAAGAGAGGGGACATGCCCTCTTCGCCGCCATGAAGGACCTCGGCACCGTGCCCGTGATAACATATGCGATTCCGGAGACAACAACATTCTACGCCGATGAGATGTGGTGGACCCCCTGCTTCTCTGAAAATTCTAAACTGCTTGATATCGCATCGGAACTCGGAGCAGGGGATGATATTTGTTTTGTGCGCGCCGCCTTAGGTGCGATGCTGTCGGGAGATTACTTTCCAAAACCGGACCTGTGCATAGCCGCAGTTGGCGCTTGCTGTGACGATTTTTCATCGGTCATGCAATTGATAGAGTGGCAGGGCTTCGACACTCATTGGTGGGAGATGCCCTCAAGAAAAGCTCTTCAAAGCAGTGGAGAGCGAAAAAGAAATATCAGCTACATGGCGAAGGAGCTCGAAGGCGTGGCTTTGGCGGCGTCAAAAGTGGCTGGAAGGAAGCTCGATAAGGGAATGATTTCTAAAAACATCAGAAGATTCAACAGGCTGAGGAAGCTGGTGCGGGAACTGCGGAGAAAAGTATATTCTGCGGATAAAATTCCCCTCCCGTCCCTCGAGATATTCCTTGCTGAATTCATCGCCCCGCACGCATGCAGTGAAC
This sequence comes from Victivallis vadensis, assembly GCA_020718525.1. Taxonomy (GTDB): domain Bacteria; phylum Verrucomicrobiota; class Lentisphaeria; order Victivallales; family GWF2-50-93; genus DYRX01. The sequence continues at coordinate 3,875 of DYRX01000150.1, read as the reverse complement.
CGGCAGAGGCAGAAAATGTCCTCGTCTGCCTTCATAGGGAGGTGGACCGGCGCCTTGCGCTCGGCATTGGTCCGTTCGCTGGAAAACCTGTACGGATATACTGGGTGAATCCGCCGACGGACGCCTCACTGCTGACCATGCTCGAGGACGCTGGAGCTGTCGTCTGCGGTTCGGAATATATGATATCGCATTCATGGAAGGAAATAGAAACAGGCGGCGATCCCTTCCAAGCCCTTGCGGCGGCTCAGATGCTCGATCCGATGTCCGGAACCTGCGAATTTCGCGCGGATCTCATTACAAGGGAGGCCTTGGAATTCCGTGCAGACGGAGTCATTGTAAGCGGCATCTTTGGGGCGAGCCATTGCCCCTTCGAGGAGAGGCAGATTACAGACAGGATCAGGGAGCGCACAAGCCTTCCGCTCATATCTTTCGATGTTCCCTTCTCTCCGGAAAGGTCTTCGGAGCAGATTCGAAATAGGATTGAAAGTTTCATAGATGTCATAAGGAGATCAGAAAAATGAGGAAAGTGGATCCGTTCGACTACTTCGCCAGCTCCATTGAGCATGAATTTGAATTCGTCGAGAAATACAAGGCCGAAGGGGGGAAAATCGCCGGCATATACTGCGAATACACCCCGCGGGAGATATTCCTTGCGGCAGGCTCCATTCCGATATGCCTCTGCGGAACTAGCTCGGAAACAATCCCGGAAGCGGAAAAAATCCTGCCGTCGAATCTATGCCCCCTCATAAAAAGTTCCTTCGGATATTTTTCATCCAAGAGCTGTCCTTTCATGGAGATGGCCGACATCATCGTGGCAGAGACTACCTGCGACGGAAAGAAGAAGATGTACGAGATCATGTCCGGATCAAAAAGGCTCGAAGTCCTCGAACTCACGCAGAAGTCCGACTCGAAATCGGCGTTGACCCATTGGAAGTCGGAGCTGGCTCGGCTTGTCAAGGTGCTGGAGAAGGAGTTCAAAGTCAAGATCACGGACGAAAAGCTTTCCGCCGCAATACGGCATATGAATTGCGAGAGGACTCTGCTCAAGGAGGCATTCATGCTCGGCTCCGCAAATCCTTCATTCGTGACAGGGATGGAGCTCGCCCTGATCAGGTTCAGAATAGCAGGATTTCCGATGCATCTTGCTATGCTGGAACTATTTATATCGGAGATTAAGCAGAGGGCCAAGACCAGGAAATTTGTTGCGGAACCCGATGCGCCGAGAATTGTCCTCACAGGCTGTCCCACGGGACAAGGCAGTGAGAAGCTCATACAGATCATCGAGGAATGCGGAGCAATCGTCGTATGCCAGGAGGCGTGCAGTGGGATAAAGCCGGTCTTCACAAATGTTGACGAGACCAAAAAACCGATCGACGCCATCGCCGAAAAATATTTCCAACTGACGTGCTCCTGCATGACCCCGAACAAAGGACGACTCGATCTGCTAGGGGAAATTGCGCGCGAATTCAAACCCGACGGAGTTGTTGACCTCGTATGGCAGGCATGCCACACATACAATGTGGAATCATATTCAACGGGCGAATTCGTAAGGCGGAAACTCCGGATGCCATACATCAAAATAGAGACGGATTATTCACAATCCGACAAGGAGCAGATCAAGGTTAGAATATCCGCCTTCCTGGAAATGCTGAAGAACGGTAGGGCAGGGCATAAATCACCCCGAATTACATGAGAGGACAGCGAGGCAGGAGGGCATCAAGGATTTGAATTTCTGCATATCAGCCATTAGGTTTGGAAGTTTCTGAGGCTAATGATTAAACAACTTGTCAGGTTGCTACGAGGTATGACCACTACAGTTCAGGAATTGGCACGGATCACATGAAAAGAAAGATCACAGCTGGCATTGACATCGGGGCAAGGACCATTGACATTGTGCTCCTGGAAAATGGAATGATCCTTGACTGCATTGTGCTCTCTTCTGGCGCGAGACCCCGCGACAGAGCCGAACAGGCCTTCAATGAGATATTGAAGAAAAACAAGCTCAAGAAAAAGGATCTCCACGCCACCGTCTCGACTGGTTACGGCAGGAATCACTTCCCCGGCTCTGACAAGGCAGTTTCTGAAATCACATGCCATGCGGCTGGAGCCGCATACTTCTTTCCAAACCCAGGACTCGTTATTGACATAGGCGGACAGGACTCAAAGGCGATGCTTTGCGACGAGAATGGACGCGTGAAGGATTTCGCGATGAATGACAGATGCGCCGCCGGCACAGGGCGCTTCATCGAAATGACAATGGATATCCTCGATTTGAAAATCGAAGATATATGCGCCAAATCATACAAGCGCTTCAATGGCTGTGAGATAAGCTCCATGTGCGCGGTCTTCGCAGAATCTGAAATCATCGGACTCCTCCAGAACAATGTCAGGCAGGAGCAGATAATACGAGGCGTGTTCAAGTCTGTCGCAAGAAGGATGCTGTCAATGATGGGCGCTTCATTCAAGTCAGACTGCGCTGTGTTCACCGGAGGGGTTGCAAGGATAAAAGGTGTCGCTGAAGCTCTCGGAGAGGAGATTGGCGCAGAGATCAGAACTCCCCCGAACCCGCAAATTACCGGAGCTCTAGGCGCTGCGATAATGGCGGAAGGGCTTTGACTCGTGAATTCAAGAATGCAAAGATCCGCTGAGCGATCTTCTTAAATACTAATCGTAATACACTTGAATAATAAATTATTTCCAACTACCAATCTTGTTGCCCCCCTTCAGGGTGCTTTTTTTTTTATTCCCTTTTCCTAGGGCGTTGCCCTAGGCTATGGAATGTCAGGCCTTCAGCCTGAGAAAGCATCCCCTTTAATTCATCTATTGTTGCTTTCACCCTGAAGGGGTGGCATTCCTTAGCCCAGCCCAACGGGCTGGGATAAGATTAATCAGAAATTCCAGCACCCTGAAGGGGTGCAACAACTACTAATCTGATTTATTAAAGAGACATAGTATCGTTATTTAGGAAACAGGACACTAGTTCAGTGAATATTTACGTTACTGAATAGTAAGTTCCGTCTCAAAAGCTCTGCCAATCACCGTTTCTTTGCTGAGTTTCACCCATATGATCACGATGTATTTTCCTGTTGACTCTTCGCCGAAGAGTCCTCCTCCACCGCCTCAAGAACGACAAAGTTTTATCAGCGCTTCATTCTTTTTTAGAACAATATTGTTGTCCTTGTCAATTATGCAGATGTTGGCCTTATCTTTTGTATAAAGGCTTTGTTTCTTGCCCGGAACGGAGACCTGAACATGTGTGTAGATTTTAAAAGGTACTTTTCCGCTTTTCGTATATTTGGCCAGAGCCTTCTGTTTTCCCTTTGCGTCTCTCGGAAGAGAAACTGATACAGATGCGTCAAGCGTGTAGGTCGCATCCTTAAGCGTTCCAGTCGTCTGCAGTTCCATGACTTCTTTTGCAGAAAAGGGAAGATCTCTTACTTTTTTAAGGCGGGCCTCTGTAATTCCATCTTGAGCATCTGCTATTTTAGGCGCATCACCTGGCTCGCTTGCTTCCACTTTCGGGGCAGGATCTTCTGCGAGGGAAACTAATCCCGACACGAGGAGACAAGATATTAAAACAAATCTTTTCATTTTTAAACCTCCCGCATGGCTTGATGTTTTGACAGAACAACGCTCATCTGCAATTACATTACCTGCTGTGGAATAAGAATCAAAGGGGGCAATGGAAAAAATCCGAAATTATTTGTCCGAATTGCCTGGGAAAGAAACAAAGAGAATTCATAGTATAAAGGAGGAAACTATGCTCTTGTAGATTGAAAACTGCGGTTTTGGCGGTCAATTCTTTGGATCGAATAGCAATGGCCAAGATCTTCATAGGCAAAATGTCAATTTTGACAGCAACCAAGTATAAAATA
>DYRX01000462.1 GCA_020718525.1 Victivallis vadensis | reverse complement strand
AGCTCGGCATCCTCTCTTCCATTCTTCCCTGCCGTCAGGATGACGGCGTTCCTTTATTTCTTATTTTCGAGCCATTCGCTGAACTCTTTAAGTGTTTTGGCGTCCTTGAGTGCGCAATTGATCCAATCGCTTCCGCCGATCTTCTTGCTGTGGCAGTCGAAGAAGGTCGGACAGCGCCCCCTGCCCTTTTCGCCCTCTATGGCGTAAACATGCTCGATCGCCCGTGCCATGTTGTTCATGAGTTCGATCGCCTTCACCTTGAATATGCCCTTCCCGGTGGCATCGTTCAGCGCCTTGAATCCAAGCGCCGTAGTGCACATGGAATAGTCCACGGGGTTTTCGTGATATTGCTCGATGACACATGGCGTATAGTAGTCGTAGCTGTCGTCGTGACCGCGGTTTTTCCTGTAATCCTGCCACCATGGCTCATGCCTTATGAAAGCTTTCTCCCATACCGCGAACTGGTCTTCTACAAATGCCATAAGTTCCTCCGCACATTCGAGGGCTTTGGAGTCTCCTTGCCTGTTATTAAGTAGCCAAATTGCGAATTCCGCGGCCTGTGCAGGCGACTGTTTGTAGTATGGCGGCGACTGATCCATGTCCTCGAACTGAGCCTCCCAATTGAAAGTTTTCACACGGTTCTTTTCTATGTTCTCAGCGGCTTTTACGATGGTCTGGTCGTAATTCTTGGACTTTATAATATCCATTAGGCGGCAGAGGAAGTTTATTTCCTTTATCGGTACCGTGGAGTTTTTCCCTACCTGTTCGCCAGTCTTGCGCATTACCATGAGGGGCCAGCTTCCGTCCTCGCCCTGATTCTTCCTGTATGTCTCGGCGATATTGACAGCCGCCTTCAGGTATTTCTGCTCCTTTGTCGCTTCGAAGAGGTCGAGGTATGCCATCGCCGAGACAGCCGGATACGAGAGCATAATCTTGCCCATTTTGCCTTTGCCCCAGTTGCCCTTCTTCACCATAGCCTCATCATCGTAGGTATGTGTCATGTATGCCCATTTGACTTCCGAAGGCTCGCTGTTGTTTTCAAGCATGTAGTCCGCGACCTTGCAGGCCATCTTGAGCGATTTGTCCTTTTCGGCGATGTCGGGTGTCAGCTCCGCCAGCAGAATGAACGCCTCGATTGTCGCGCTGTAGAATTTCGACGGATACCTCCACCTGTCATTACCCTTGATATTTTTGAAGGGGTCGCTCCATACATTGAAAATATCCCAGTTGGAAGAAATCCATCGGACAAGTTCAAGCGCGTCCCTGCGGTAGATTGCAGAAAGGTACTTGTCGGATATTCCATGCGGGCTTATCTTGATGAATGCCATGCTTTGGAATGACTTTTCCTTTCCGACAGCATCAAGGCGCACCGCGACCGGACCGAGAGGGGCATCATCCCATTGTGGAACTTTCTCAGGAGGCGAAGTCAGCTCGATTGGATGATCTTTCATTTCCCAATAGACATGGCAGACGTATTTAGTGACGCCTTCAATCGGCTTGAAGTCCAGCGCTGGCGCGGAAACTGAACAATGATAGAATCCTTCGAAAGGCTCAGCCTTGTAGAAAATGCGCTCCTGTGCCTTTCCAATCACAGAGCCGGAATCGTCAAGCGCAGAAACAGTGAGAGTAATCACTCCGACCGGCATTTCCTTCCAGATTTCTGCGAGATTCGCAAACTGGGAAGGAGATTTAATGCTGTATGTCTTTGAATCAGACGCTTTTGCATCAAACCGGTATTCCTTCGCACCTGGCACGGCCTTGAAAGCAAAGGACGGCACATGGATGAACTGCCTCCCTTGCCCATTCCAAAATGGAGATTGGGCTCCACCATGCCTTATCGGTGTGAGAGAATCTTGAATAGACTCCTTCAAAAAGTCAGACCTTTGCAGATTCCAGTCCTTTCCTGAACTTGCACCTGCCTTTTTTGCCTGAGCAAAGCAGGCAGGATGCATCGCAAGGAATAAAACACCGAAGGTGAAATACAAGCTAAATCTCACTGACATTTTGA
>DYRX01000149.1 GCA_020718525.1 Victivallis vadensis | reverse complement strand
GCGCCGATGATTTATGCGCGCTCCTCGGAAAGATAGGGCTTTCATTTCAGAAGGCTAAATTTATCGTATAGGAAATTGTATTTTTTATAATTTTCGTAATCGTAGTCGCTATCGCTATCAGCGGAGCGGTAAGCGATAAATTTGTAAACCCGATTACGATAGCGATTACGACAACGATAGCGAGTCTTGGAACGTCCCGGCGCAGTCGGTTAAATTTATCAGCGACAAGATAGGAGAAGAGGAATACGAGCGTGAGCGAAGCGAATGGAAGGAGAAAACACTGTGCGGAGCTTCAGCTTCTCGATGATAGTTTTTCAGCAAAATAATGAAATTATTTATCTGAAAAACTACAGCCGAAGATAACCTGGAAGTTGAGGAAAATCAAGGGCAGAAAATGGGAAAATGCCGGAATTTCCCCTGCCCCCACCGCTCCAGGCGGAGCACCGGGGGAATGTCGGGTAAAATCACGGAAAGATAAGACAAACTGCGGGAATCTAGTGTGCGGTACGCCGCTGATCCTTGAAGTTTTATGAACAAACCAATATAAAGGCCGTGCCTGAAGATGACCCCCAGAGAAAGATTTGTCTGCGCCCTTGAACATCGTCCTTTCAAGGGGCTGGTTCCGCATTTCGAGCTTGAATTTTATCTTACAATGGAAGCATTCGGAAGAGTTCATCCAAGCCACAGGCTCTACCGGCAGTGGGATCAGATGAGCGAAAATGAAAGAAGATTGCACAGACGGGACATCGCAGATCTTCACGTGAGCGTCGCCAGGCGATTCGGACTTTGCGGAATCAATTTCTCCACCCCGAAAGGATGGAAGGACGAAGACATATTGCTGTCCATCGAAGAAGCCAGAAATATTTCCGGCATGGACTACATGATCTTCCTTCAGGGAGATGTCACATATTCCCTCCCAAACGGCGACGAGATGATGGATTTCGTCGTCAAGATAGCCGAAGACCCGCAGGGCATGAAGGACGAGGCGCAAAGGAGGGTTGACGAATTCCTTCCACGCGCGGAAAAGTTCAAGTCGTGGGGGATTGTTGACGGACTTCTGCTCTGCTGTGACTACTGCTACAACACTAATCCCTTTCTGTCGCCGGACATGTTTGACGAATTCATAACGCCTTATCTTGTCCAAATTGTGAAGGCCTACCGGGAAATGGGCTTCTACACGATAAAGCATACTGATGGAAACATCATGCCCATCCTGAAATCTCTTCTATCTGCCAAGCCGCACGCAATTCACAGCATTGACCCCCAGGGGGGCGTTGACATCGCCGAAGTCAAGCGCATTGCAGGCGATGAAGTCTGCCTCATAGGAAATGTGAACTGCGCGCTCATGCAGACAGGGAAAGAGGAGGAAGTGATTGAATCGGCACGCTACGCGCTAAAAAATGGAATGCCAGGCGGAGGCTATGTCTTCGGCACCAGCAACTGCATCTACACGGGCATGCCGCTGGAAAGATACGAGCTCATACTTGATGTCTGGAAAAAGGAAGGCGTATATGCTTGAAATCAGCTCACACGGAGCTGAAGCACATAAAGCAAGTGCAACGATAGCGACTCCCCCACTGCCTGCACTGATATCCAGGAAAGACTGCCTGGATGCCTTGTTGGCAGAATAGGCGAAACATATCTTCTTTTGGGGCTTGACTTTGCGCAAAAAAGATGCCTGTTCTATTCTGCAGCAACGAATCGTCAGGAAATCGGGTTCGGATGGCGGATCCGCCTCTGCAAAATCAACGCAAATATGGAGAAGCGGCAAATGAAGGCATACTATGTCCTTTGCGTCATTTCGGTCTTTATTTTTGGTTTCAGCGTTCTTTCGGACGAGATCAGGCAAGGCGCTCAACAAGCCCCTTCCCAAAATCCTGTTCCTGAGGTGCAAGCTCCGGAAAGCGGCATAGAGGCGCTTGAGAAACAGCAGGAGGAAGCCTCCCTCAAAAAGAGCAGTTTCGTGCAGTTCGCCCTTTTTTCCCCAGTTCAAGTCTTTTCAAAAAGATATTCGATCAACGGATGGAGAATGAATCTTTTCTATTCCGAAAACCAGTCCGTGAACGGACTTGACATTGCCGCATGCGGTCTTTCCTCGTCGAAAGATTTCAACGGACTACAGCTTGGCCTGGGAGGCTGGGCACGCGAAGTCAATGGAGTCCAGATCCTCGCATTCAGCGGCGCGGCAAGGCACTTCAACGGATTCCAGCTTGCGGTTCTTGACGTTCCCGACCAGGAGACGAGATCTTTCAACGGAGCAAGGATAGACTGTCTGGCCATGCCGTCAGAAATTAAATCAATGCGCGGATTTCTCATAGCGGGAATTTTCAGCGTCTGCGAAGACATGGCGGGATTTCAGTTTTCATACGCCAGTGTGAACGACAAGACAAACGGGGTTCAATGTTCGGCAACATTCAATCAGTCCGACGAGCTGAACGGACTGCAGATTGGCATTTTCAACTACACAGACTCTCTGAGTGGAGCGCAGATAGGCCTGATCAACTTCGCACCAGACAACTGGCTTCCAATCTCCATCGGAATAAACGCCGGATTCTAATTGGACACCAATGAAAAATTCCTACACATGTCCGGCATGCGGCAAAGAGTTTGCCTGGGACGACGAGACTGACGAGACTCTTGTCAGATGTCCATCCTGCAAAGGCGAGATGATTGCGCCTAAAGCCTTGCTCGACAAGGGCTTCCGCCTAGGCGACTACGAGGTTATCCGGCGCATCGGTGTCGGAGGAATGGGCGAAATATACCTCGCCGACCAGCTTTCGATGAAAAGATGCGTGGCGCTGAAGATACTCCACGACGACATCGCGGGCGACAAGGCCTACATCCAGAGATTCTTCCACGAAGTCAGGATGCTTGCCGCCATAGAGCATCCTGGCATCGTCCGGGCGATCGAGGCCGGCTATGACAAGGGCATTTATTTTCTCTCCATGGAATTTGTGACCGGCTCCGATCTCAAGCGCATGCTCGACGACGGGAAGATATTTTCCGAGGCGGACGCGCTGAAAATCGTAAGGGAGCTTGCGAAGACACTGAAATACGTCTGGGATTCCAAGGGCATATTGCACAGGGATGTAAAGCCTGCAAACATAATGATATCCGAAGATCTTGAAGTGAAGCTGATGGATCTTGGGATTTCAAAGAACATAAAGGAAAATCTCGAGCTGACAGTGCCTGGAATGATGGTCGGATCGCCTCAATATGTGAGTCCGGAGCAGGCGAAGGCGGACAAGACGATAGACTTCAGGGCCGACATCTATTCGCTTGGAGCGACGCTCTACCACATGATCTGCGGAGAACCGCCCTTCAACCGCGAAAATTCTGTCGCAATACTGGCGGCGCATCTTTCCGATCCCGTGCCAGATCCCAGGAAAAAGAACAGAAAAATATCGCTAGCCTGTGCAGAGCTGATAAAAAAAATGATGGCGAAGAAAAGAGACGAGCGCTTCTCTTCATGGCAGTCCTTGATCTCCTCGATTGATTCGATGCTGGCTTCAATGGAGACGCCGGTGAGGCGTTCTGAATCGCCAGGCTCGGCTGCATCCAGTTCCTCCGCGGGCCGGGCAAAATCCATTTTTCTCCACAGCAAACCGAGAATTGCGATATTCGCACTTCTCCTTCTGATTCTTCTCGCCCTGCTGATCAACCTGGCTATTGTCTCGGCGGGACAGGAACGCCATAGAAAAGCAAAAAATCTTTACGACACGGCTGAAAAATTCATAAGGGACAATCCTGATCCGCTTAGGGAGATCCGCGTCAAGCTCGAAATGCTCGAATCCGCCGCCAAGGCAGGAGATCCGAAGATTGCTAAAATAGCAAAAAAACGCATGGGCGAGGTGGTGGAATTTGCAAAGCGCGAAAAATCTGGCATCGAGAAAAAACAGAAAATCGAGTCATTCGAGGAGGTCAGACAAAAGGCGTACTCTTTGCAGATCAAGGGTGAATTTCGCAAGGCGCTGGATCTGCTGACCAAGTACAGGGACGAAGGACCATACTCGGCAGATCCCGAGCTGAGAAAGCTTGCAGACAGGGAAATTGAATTTATAAAACGCAAAATGACAAAGGAAGAAGGACAATGAAAGTTTTGATCACGGGAGGGGCGGGCTTCATCGGAAGCCATGTCGCGGAGCATTTCAACGGCAAGGCCGAAATTGTGGTGCTTGACAACCTCAGGACAGGCTACCGCCGAAATCTCGAGGGCATAGACCACAAGTTCGTGGAGGCGTCCATCCTCGACAGAAGCATCGTCGCCGAATGCATGAAAAATGTTGACTATGTCTTTCACATGGCCGCCATGATCAGCGTGCCGGAATCCATGTCCAAGCCGATCGAATGCGTGCGCCTCAACAATGAAGGCCTTCTTGTCGTCCTCGAAGAAGCCGCCGCCGCAGGAGTGAAGAAGCTCTGCTTCAGCACATCCGCCGCGATCTATGGGGAAAATCCGGAGTTTCCCAAGCGCGAAACCATGCTCCCCGAACCGAAAAGCCCGTATGCAGTCACCAAGCTCGACGGAGAATACTACTGCGACATTTTCTCCAAGACTGGAAAGCTCAAGACTGCATGCATGCGCTATTTCAATGTCTTTGGTCCCAGACAGGATCCAAAGAGCGCCTACGCCGCGGCAGTTCCGATTTTCGTGTCCAAGGCGGTCGCAGGAGAGGACATTTCGATTTTTGGAGACGGCGAGCAGACAAGAGACTTCGTATATGTCAAGGATGTTGTCGCGGCAAACGTCTTCATGGCGCAGTCAGATAACACCGGCGTCTACAATGTCGCCTACGGCAAAAGACTCACCATCAACGATCTGGCGGCAATGATCATCAAGATTCTCGGCTCCAAGTCGGAGATCAGGCATCTCCAGGAAAGGCCTGGCGACATAAAGCATTCGCTTGCCTCGATAGACAAGCTTCTCTCCACAGGCTTCAAGCCTCAGAGCGACTTCAGGCAGGGGCTTGAAAAGACGATAGAGTACTTCAGGAAACTAGCCTGAGCGGCGCGCAGAAACGATTTTCAATCTAGGAGGCTGATTTGCAAATCTATAAAACTATCAAGGTCGAGCTGGGGGAAAGAAGCTACCCGATCAGCATAGGATCCGATCTTTTGGAAAACATGTCCGCGCTTCCGGGAGTGCGCCTCGAAAACCGTTCCGCCCTGATGATCACCGACCAGACGGTGGAAAGCATCTTCGGGGAAAAGCTTGCCACCTCGACCGCCGTCGCATCAAGACTCGGCGTTTTTTCCTTTCCACCCGGCGAATCGTCAAAAAATTTGAAGACGTATTCGGACATACTTTCCTTCGCGGCGGCGTCTGGAACTGACAGAAAGTCGCTCGTCATCGCGCTGGGCGGAGGCGTTCCCGGCGACATTGCAGGCTTCGTCGCGGCGACTTACATGCGCGGACTGGATTTCATTCAGATTCCCACCACTCTTCTTGCAATGGTTGACTCGAGCGTCGGCGGAAAGACCGCAGTGGATCTTCCCGAAGGAAAAAATCTTGCAGGCGCCTTCTGGCAGCCGAAATCGGTGATAATTGACACCGACACGCTTGACAGCCTCCCCCCTCGCGAATTCGCCTGCGGAATGGCGGAAGTCATAAAATACGGCGTCATAATGGACGGTGATTTCTTCAGCTTCATCGAGTCAAGCACCGAAAAAATAAAGGGGATGGACAGGGCCATTCTTGCCGAGATCGTGGCAAGATCATGCGAGCTGAAAGCCGCCGTGGTTGCCGGAGACGAGCGTGAGGAGAGCGGTCTGAGGGCCATTCTAAATTATGGCCACAGCTTCGGACACGCAATTGAAATGCTCAGCGGATACGGGAGATACAGGCACGGAGAGGCGGTTTCGATAGGCATGGTTCTTGCCGCGAAATTCGCAGTCATGGAGGGACGGCTCTGCGCCGGCTCAATGCATCGGATAAGAAGCCTTCTTGAAGAGTTTTCCCTTCCCGTCTCATTCGACGGAATTAGCGCGGCCTCGATACTTGACGCCATGCGCAGAGACAAAAAAAGCACCGGAGGAAACATCAAGCTTGTGCTCCCCGACAAAATTGGTTCCGTATCCCTGGTCAAATGCGATGAAAAGGCGATACTTGAATGTCTCAAGCCATGAATGATTTCGCCCGGCGCGGCAGATTCAGCACCTTGGAGCGCAAATGAGCCTGAACTTGAAGAGCGGATTTTGGAAAGACTCGATGCTCACGCTCTTCGCCTCAGGAGCTGTCACCGCTCTCAACGTTCTCTTCACCGCGATCATTTCAAGGGCGTTTGTTCAGGCGGACTTCGAGGCGTACCTTTTTTCCAGGCGTTTCATCGCCCTTATTTTTCCACTGACGACCCTGTCAGTTGGAGCGGGACTGACTTGGAGCATCGCATCGCGCAGTGGAGACCGCGGGCATTCCGGCAGGATGCTTGCCGGAACTGCGGCAATCACGCTTGCGGCAAATCTGATCTTCCTCGCCGCCGCTCTTCTCCTCCCCAGCGAGCTTGTCGAGAGGCACATCTTTCCGTCGCCGGGAGATTCAGGAGCCCGTCTCTGGCTATTCACGCTTCTTTTTCTCACGGCATATTCCGCGTATGTCCTCCTCTACTCGTATTGCAGGGGGATGCTTTGGATCTTTTCTGCAAACGCCATCAATTTGGGGCTCAATGGACTTGCGCCGATTGGAATAATCCTGACCTTGCATCTGGCGGGAAGGAATTATTTTTCGCCAGAAATGCTTCTTGGTCTCTGGGCGGCAGTATATGCTCTCTGCGCAGTCCCTCTCGTTTCCGCAATATTCTCGGTGCTAAAGGCAAAGGGGCTTCTGGCATCTGTGAAAGACTCCCTGAGCGGTCCTGTTTCATACGGACTGGCTAGAATTCCGGCAGGATTCATGCTAGGCTTTCCAGCCTTCATTCTGCCGTTTCAAATGATGAAGAACGGGATTGACTCCCTGCATATTCTGAGTGCCATGCTTGTCTTCCAGATGATCGGGTACATCTCCGATCCGATGGCGCAGGTTCTTCTCCCCCATGCGTCCAGGCATGCGGGAACGGCGGAAGGCTCCGATTTTGGCGGTGTGCTGAACAGCCTCGTCAAGCTCGCAATCTACGCGGGGCTCGTGCTTGGAGCAATGATTTTCGCGCTCTCGGACTGCATATCAACGCTCTGGTTCGGACCAGGATTTTCAGAAACTGGAAAGGCCATTGCCATCCTGTCTTTTGGAGCTCTGCCTGCGCTGAGCTATGCGCCATTGAGAAGCGTCCTTGACGGACTCGAAAAAAAGGCGCTTGTCACCCGGCATCTTTTCATTTCCTCTCTTTTTGTGCTCATCTCATCCTCCATTCTCGCCACGCGCGGAATGCTGGACACGAGTTCGGCGGCATGGGTCATCGTCGCATCCAGCTACATCGTTTTCATTCTGCTCATGATCTCCGTCGCATCGCGCATGCCGATCAAGTTCTGCGTGAGAAGTTTGGGCGTTTCGATCTTCGCCGCGCTCGCGTCCGGCGGCGGAACGATCCTTGCCGCAAAATTGATAAATCCATCGAATGCGCCTGAAAACATTGTTCTGCTTCTGACAGCATCCGCATTCTGCATTTTACTGAATGTCCCCTGCCTTTTAATATGCGGATTTAGAATTGGGACATTCCGCCATGACTCTTGATTTGGATTCTGCCAACGGAATAGTGCTCCAGTTCAGTCCGTCGAACTGGATACTCGCCGTCGGCTCGATTGCACTCGCCGCCACAGCAATTCTGGCACTGCGCCATTTGCGAAATTCGCAGAACAGATTGGCTGTCATAGCGTTGGAATCTTTGCGCCTTCTTATAGCCGCCCTGCTCATCTTCACTCTGATGCGGCCGGAAATTGTCATACGACTAAAGAGCACCGAAAAACCAGTTCTGATGATAGTCCACGACGATTCGGAGAGCATGGAAACCTGCGACTCGGATTTTCATGGTTCTGTCCCGGAAAAAAGAAATCAGAGTCTCAAACGCCTTCTTGAGTCGAAATTCTATTCGCCGCTAGAGGAGACTCATCAGATTGTCATGAGAAGTTTCGGGAAAAATCCGGATCTGTCAAACGATGGTTCCGAGATTGGCGCCGCCCTGCTCGAGTCGCTCGACGAGAGACTGGACGTGAAAAATCTCATCCTTCTCAGCGACGGAGACTGGAACAAGGGGGAATCTCCACTTCTCGCCGCGGCGAAGCTGAGGACGAAGGGAATTCAGGCTCACTGCCTGGCGCTGGGATCGGAAATCAAACCTCAGGATTTGATCATAAGAAATCCATCGCCTCCTACCTATTGCATTCCAAACGAGAGAGTTTCAATACCATTCGAGGTCTTCAACAAGAGCGCTGAAACTGTCCGCGCAAAGGCTAAAATACTCTCCGCTGGCAAAGTCGAATCGGAGATCGAGCTTGCCATTCCTCCCTTCGCAACCATGCAGAAGGAGATAGCATGGTCTTCGGGTAAAACCGGAAAATTCCCATTGAAACTGCTTCTGGACGCTCCGGAATGGGACACGAAGCGCGAGAACAACGAGGCGTCATTCGAGATATCTGTGCGCGAGGAAAAGATCAGGGTTCTTGCAGTGGACAGCCTTCCAAGATGGGAATTCAGGTTTCTCAGAAACGCCCTCCTGAGGGATCCGGCAATCGAGCTGAGCACTTTGCTCTACCTCCCCGATGGCGTCGGAAAAGGAGGCGGAAAAAACTATCTGAATGCGTTTCCGCAAAAAAACGACTTGAGCAGATACGACGTATTCATAGTGGGAGACATAGGAATTTCAGAGAACGGGCTGAGCGTGGAAAACGCTGATCAGCTTGCAAAATGCGTCTCTCTGCTCGCATCGGGAATCGTCTTCATGCCTGGCGTGCGCGGCGGACAGAACTCCCTAAAAAACAGTCCTTTGGATGATTTGATCCCCGTCATTGGCGACGAATCAAGCCCGAAAGGCTTCAGTTCTCCGGTCGAGCTGAAGCCGCTTCTGCTCAAAGACGGAAAGGATCATTTTCTCACCATGCTCGGAAGCAGTCCGGAAGAAAACCTGAAAATATGGCTCGACCTTCCCGGCTTTTTCTGGAGCGCCGCAGTCGTCAGGACGAAGCCGGGCGCGAGCGTCCTTGCAGCACATCCTGAAAAAAGAAACGCCTACGGACGAATGCCCCTCATCGTGACAAGAGAGCATGGAAGCGGCAACACACTCTTCATGGCAAGCGACTCGACTTGGCGGTGGAGAAAAGGTGTCGAAGACAAATATCAATACAGATTCTGGGGTCAGCTCGTCCGCTGGATGGCGCATAAAAGGCACCTTGCAACGTCGAAGGGCATCAGACTTTTTCACACGCCGGAAAAGGCGCGCACTGGGCAGACCGTCTTTGTGTCCGCCAATCTCTGCGCAGAGGATTCCTCTCCAGTGAACGGAGCGGATCTTGCTCTCCGCATAAAAAATTCCAAAGGCGTCGAAACCATGAAAATACCATTGCTGGCTGAAGACGGAGACTGGGGTGTCTACAAAGGGCGTTTCGTGCCGCAGGAAGGCGGAGATTTCTCGATGGAGCTTGAATGGAAAGGCAAGGGAAGCGTATTGAAGACGGAATTCCATGTTTCGGAGGACAAGCTCGAAAAGAAGGATGAAGCCGCCAACCTTGGGCTCATGAAAAAAATTGCGGAAACCAGTGACGGCGGATTTGCCCACACAAAAGAGGACTTCGAAAAAATCCTGCAAAATATCCGCGCCGCCCCCCAGGAGGAGCTCCCTTCAGACAGAATTGAAATCTGGCACAGGTGGTGGTGGGGGCTGGGCCCATTGCTATCAACCTAAGCTAATCCGAAACAAAATTCATCTACATGTATA
>DYRX01000148.1:3987-9885 GCA_020718525.1 Victivallis vadensis | reverse complement strand
AATGAATGAGAAGACATTGAAAAGCATGCAGTTGTCGAATGTCATTTTGAAGGCGCCGCCTCGGTTTCCCTGATCTTTTTCCGGACCTCCTCCGTCTTGACATCGTCGTTTGGCGTTTCTATTGCCAGATTCCAAAATTTGAGAGCCTTCTCATTTTCTCCAAGCGCCCAAAAAATGTCGCCCGCATGATCGGCTATCACAGGATCCAACTGCGACGCAGAGAGGCTTATCGCATCTGATATGAACTCCTTCGCCCTGGTATAATTTCCGAGCCTGTAGAGGACCCAAGCCATGCTGTCGAGATATGCAATGTTTGCTGGCTCTTTTGACAAGGCCTTCTCTATCAAGTCTTTAGCCCTTTTCAAATCTCTGTTCATGTCGGCAAGCATGTAACCTAGAAAATTAGAGATTTCCGGGTCGTCGGGATATTGCGCATCTAGCGTTCCGAGCAGGTCCAGGAGCCTGTCTGTTTCGCCGCACTTTTCATAGTAGCCCGCAAGTGTAAGGTAGAACTCCCTGCCAAGGAAGTCCTTTTCTCCGATGTCCTTCGCGGTCTGTTCAGCTTGGAGAAGCGCAGAGACCGCCGCTGGATACTCTTTGCGTCTTCCATGACACATTGCCTTTATGTACGAGGAGATCGGGACTTCCGGGATTTTTGACATGGTCTCAATTGCCTTGTCGAGCTGTTCAAGTTCGAAGTAGGCGACACCGAGCTGGTAGATTGCGGCCTTCATGGAAGGATTGAGCTCCAGGCACTTGTTGAAGTATTCAACCGCTTTTTCCAGATTGCCTGTGAGCAGATATTCATGTGCCAAGTGATATAGATAGTAAGGTTTATCGGGAGATTTTTCAACTATTTTAGCCCAGGCCCTCCTTGACAGCTCGTGCCTTCCGGAGTCAGAGTAAATCTTTGCAAGAAAAGAAATTGCGGCGGAATTGTCAGGATTTTGAAGAAGTATGCCCAGCACCATCTCTTCCGACTTATCGAAGTCCTTCATGTTCCCTAGGATTTCTATGATCGAGCCTAGATTATTGAAATCGCCCTGTTCAAATTTGCCTACGCCTTTTTCAAGCTTGTCACCCCAGAATTTCTGGGAGGCGGCAAGATTTTCATCGAATTTCCTGCTGTAGCGGCTCTTTGTCCAGGAAAGAAAAGCGTCTTCGGTCTTTTCCGATGCCGTCGAGAAGAAGATGGCGGCAGTCTTTCTGAATTCAAAATTGTCGGATACTCCGGAAACTCCATCAAGATCGTCGTAAATCTCCTCTCCGGTGGAAAAATCGGAGGTCTTCTGGAGAAGATCAAAAAGTGTCAGAACAAGGGTGGGGAAATGCTTCAATTCGGACAAATTGTTTTTTTGGACCATGTTGGCTCTATAGCATTCAAGAAGGAGTTCTTTGGCTTCGTCGGTTTTATTGTTAGCGATCAGACCTGAAGCAGAGACAAGATTGAGGTAAATGAGCTCAGGGTGGCGTTTTGCTATTTCGATGAGCTGTCCCGACTGCGCCGCGAAGGTGCCATCTGGCATCCATTGGCTTAAGAGAATCCGCATCGGCATTTCCTCCGATGGATCAAGCTCTATTGCTCGGACAAGCTCCTTAGATGTGTATTCGGTGAAACGGTTTCTTTCAAGCATCGAAAGATAGCCGCAGGAAAAATGGGAAAACGCCTGCGATAGCCGTTCGTCGTCCGAATCGGAAGGATTTGATTTGTGCAGAAGTGGCTTGTCGGAGTCAATGAAATCGGACGCGATGTTTCCCGCCTGAGATGGAGGAACAAAGAGCAGGGAAAGGAAAAACAATGCACAAGGGAGCGGGCTAAATAACTTACGCTCAAGAGGATGCATGATTTTCCCTTCATCTTTGAGTTGAAGGACTTAGAGAACAGAACCAAGCTTGGCAGAGTGCGTGGAGACCTTGTCAGATATGCCGACAAAGAGCCAGAATGTTTGCGGCAAAAAAAATCCGGCTGCACGCAAAACAATGAGACGGAGACAAACCGCCCGTGCAATTATTCCCTGCTTTTCAACCCGGAATGTTTAAGACTTTACTTGCTCTTGTGTCTTTGAGCGCGCAACTGCTTGCGCCTCTTATGCTTGGCGATCTTTTTACGCCTTTTTTTTCTCAGATTTCCCATGATTACCTTGATTTGACTTGAACCGCATTCAAAGAAACGAGCAGGCAAGTTAGACTCATTTTAATTTTTTACAAATCAGAATGAAATTTATATTGAAAAAATCTTTTGCTGATGCAATTGTCTTCCATGTCGTCGCTCTCCCAATCGGACGATCTGAGATTTTGTTTTGAAGTCTCGGGAGCGACTTGTTTCGATCGCAACCAGAAAAGAACGGATTGAATGCGCTTTCCCAGCAAAAGCATGCTTCTCGAACTGGCAGTAAGCATTTTCGCCGCCGCTTTTCTCTTGGCAATCGCCGTATCCTTCATTCGTGGCAACTGGCGTCTTTTCCTCTCCTCTGCCAATCGCGACGAGATTTCCGCACAACGCGCAAAGGAATGGAAGGATGCCATTGCAAGAGACGATCGGAAAATGGCCATAGTCATTGCCGACTCTTTGAATGAAGGAGAACCATTCGTCGTTCCTCCATACGAATATGCCCGTCCTGTCTTTGAACTTGGATTGTCAACTCTAGTCCTTAGCTCGCCGCTATCCAAATTCGACTTCGATTCCTGGCGCGACGCCTGGATTCTCAGGCAATTCCTTTCAGAAAACATCCTCGAAAATGCGGGTCCCGGCGAAAGCTTCGAAAAGCTAATCACGTCATTCGAAATCGTCTCCAGTCCGTCTGAAGAGACTCCCCCTCTGAAACTCTCGGAAATTCTACTGAAGAAAAGGGCAGGGGAGGCCGATTTCCTCAGGGTTTTCTGCCGCATCATGCAGATGAAGTCCTGGGAGCCTGCATTGGTTGTGCGTCTCGATGAGAAGGGTGCCCCCCTCGACATGCTCTGCGAAATTCGCAGGAATGGGAGCGTCTGGCTTTTCTCTCCATCCAGGGGGATTGCCCGTGAAAATATGTCGGCGGCGGATTCAGTATATTCATATGAGAGTTCTCCTTTCAAGCTTCCTTCAGAAGTTTCCGGAGCGCCCAGGAGCTTTGTCTATCTCATCCCTTCCGAGTTTCAGGACTACAGGGCTCCAAATCAGGATCTTGCCCGTAAAATTGCGGATCCGAGTCTCTGCTTCGGAATTGACCCGCTCGGGAGAATGGAGCGTTTCAAGTCCCAGAAAATCCCAGGAGCCAAGGATGAATCAATCTTTTTCTGGAAATATCCATTCATTGTACTTAAGGCGCAAAAGGATTTTCCCAAGGATTGGCTCCGGACAGGCGCCGCCAGCCAGAATTAGAGCGATATTATTTTAAATTGAACATTGACAAATCAGATTTCCAGTTGAAGATTATGCGGCAATATCACAACAAACGGAGTATCATATGAAAGATGCAAAAAGGGATCTGCTCAGTCTCGCCGCGGTTCAGCTCAATTCGGAGGAGCTTGACAAGAAGACAAACATCGAGAGGATGGATGATTTCATTTTGAAGGCGGCAGGCAAGGGAGCCGATCTGATCAGCTTTCCGGAGATATGCATAACTGGCTACAATATAATACTTTATACAAAGTCAAAAAAGACACTCCTGTCAATGGCTGAATCTGTGCCCGGCGGAGCTTCCTTCAGGCACTTTTCCCGGCTTGCAAAGGAAAAAGACATAGCCGTGCTCTACGGCCTCCTTGAAAAGGACGGCGACAAGCTTTACAACACCTATGTCTGCATACGGCCTGATTCGACGTTTTCGAAGTACCGCAAAATCCACGCCTTTGAAAACACGCATGTCCTTCAGGGATCAGAATTTGTGACTTTCGATCTTTTCGGCTGGAATTGCGGGACATTGATCTGCTACGACAACAATCTTCCGGAAAATGCCAGAATATACATGCTGCGCGGCTGTGAGCTCATGTTTTCTCCTCACCAGACGGGCGGATTCGACATCGAAGTGGCTGGAATGGGGCGCATTGACGTCAAGCTGTGGAAGGACAGAAAAAAGAATCCGAGACATCTTTTCAAGGAATTCATGGGGCCAAAGGGACGCGAATGGATACAAAAATGGCTTCCTTCGAGATCATATGACAATGGATTCTACACGGTCTTTACCAACGGAGTTGGTCTTGATCACGATGAGCTCCGAACCGGCAATGCCATGGTCATTGACCCAAACGGAGTCGTAATTTCCGAATCTAGAAGCATTGACTCAGACGTTATCTATGCTAAAGTCTCAAAGAATGCTCTGAAAGGCAATTTGGGGCAGTTCCACAACAAGACTCGTCGTCCAGAGCTATACGGCGAAATATCCAAGCGCAGAAAAGGTCTCAGCGATACAAGAAATGCCAGGAACGACATGACGAAAAACAGCAAGATAGCCTGAGCGGTGAGGGCGGATGTCTGACAAAAGGGAAAATTTCAGGAAACTGCGCAAGAAAGTCGAGGACATTTTCCGCAATGCGCCCGGCTGTCACGACATCGAGCACACTCTGCGGGTCTTGCACAATGCGAGGCTTATTGCGAAAAGTGAAAAGATTTCCGATATTGCTGTTGTCGAAGCCGCCGCCCTTCTTCATGACATAGCAAGACCCGAGGAATTCGATTCTGGCGGCAAGATCTGCCATGCCATACGAGGGGCGGAGAAGTCTGTGAAAGTATTGATCGAGTGCGGATTCAGAGATCCGGACTTTATCAAGAAAGTGTCTGAATGTGTCAGAAAGCACAGATTCAGACTCCGCGGACCGAACAAGCCGGACAGCATTGAGGAAAAAATCATCTACGACGCGGACAAGCTGGATTCGATTGGCGCGGTCGGAGTAGGGCGCGCCTTTCATTTTGCAGGCAGGCTCGGAGCAAAGCTCCATAACAGCAAGGCTGTCGCTCTCTCTTCTCCTTCATATGGAAACGAGGACAGCGCCTACAGGGAATATCTGGTGAAACTCAGAAAAGTCCGCAAAAGAATGCAGACCAGGGCAGGTGCCGCCCTTGCCGAGCGCAGGCATAAATTCATGCGGCGCTTTTTCGAGGAGCTCAATTTCGAGATATACGGAAAAAAATGAATTAAATTTCATTAGCCCTTCCTGTCTTAAAGAAATATTTCCATTACCTTTCGTTTTATGCTTGAGTTTTACTTTTTTCAGATCTACAGTTTCCTCATAATGAGAGCCCATAATTTTGCAAGAACCTTTCATAAATGCTTCGATTCCAATGACGCCAGACGCTGTCTCATTCTGCTTTGTGCAACATTTATCTCCATGGGCTGTGCTGTGACCTACAAGCCAGAGCCTGAACTCGGATATAAGCCTGCGCCTGACAGCCTGGCGAAAGATTTGCGCATCACCGTCTCGGCCCTCGCAGAGCAGATCGGCGAACGGAACTGCTACAGACCCGCCAATGCGGTAATTGTGGGCATGATCACCCCGGACGATATCGGCTCTTATTCGACGCAGTCTCAGAGGAAGCGCACATGTCTGGCAGGGCTTGCCGGACTGCCGGCTCGCCCCGATTATGTAGCGTTCCTGTCCAACCGCTCCTCACGCCGTTTCGCTCGGGAATGCGCAACAATCTTCCAGCGGAATTCGCCAATCGAAGTGAGGACAGTCGCCTTCCCGGCAATCTCAGACAAGGTCGCATGGTCTGACGACTGGTCTTTCTGGCAGGAGGAGATTCCGGCATTTGCAGTTACGGACACCGCATTTCTCCGTCACGACGATTATCATGAACTCACTGATACTGCAGAGCGTCTTGATTACGAGACAATGGCGCAACTCGTGTGGGGCCTGCGCTCTGTGATAGTTGAGCTGGGAAATCCATCGCAATATTGAGATTTATTTTGCATCCCATACCAG
>DYRX01000148.1:0-3887 GCA_020718525.1 Victivallis vadensis | reverse complement strand
TCAGACGTCTGAATATAGCATCTGAGATGCCTGCCATAAGGATGGAGCCGTTAAAAAATTGCCTGAATATGTTTCGGGTCTCTCTTTGGATATCAGTATCGAATCTTTGCATCCGGCGGCAATTCCGGCTTGAACATCGGAGATTTTATCGCCGATCATCCAAGATTCAGAGACGCAAATGTCAAGCTCTTTTGCCGCCTGAAGTATCATTCCAGGCGCCGGCTTTCTGCATCCGCATGAATCGTCCGGCGAATGAATACATGAGTAGAGGCCGGCAAAGCTTACGTTTTCCTGTAAAAATATTTTTGCCATTTGCCGGTTGAATTTGTCCATGGACTCAGAGGAATAAAATCCGCGCGCGACGCCAGACTGATTTGTGACTACTACGAGCGTGAATCCGAGCTTCTGCAAATGTTTCAGCGCATCGAAAGCTTTTTCGACTGGATAGATTTTTTCCGGATCGGCGTTGTAGGGCAAGTCTATGATCAGCGTGCCATCCCTGTCCAGAAAAACAGCCTTTTTCATGGAAGGTTCTCTTGCAGAAGCTGGAGCGCCTCTATCTCGCGTTCCCTTGAGCGCTGGGAGTGCATCGGATCCAGATTTCCAGTCGCCGGATTGAAAGGAAGGGGAACGCCTGTGTCAGCGTCAAGCGTCTGCACCATCAGACCGCCGATCAGCTCGTTCGGATAGAACGAGTAAAGCGAATTGCGGGCTTTGACATAGGAACTCAGGCTGTCTTCGTCTCCAGAAATCTGATGGAGCTTGACTGACGCGGCGGCAAGCTCCGAGAGATTCCACCATGGCGCAGTCCTGTACTTTTTTCCGTCCTCCGAGATCCTGTCGAATACTCCATTTCCAGTCTTCAAATCCACTGCCTTGTACAATAGGTTCATTTTTGAGTATCCGAACTTGCTGACAAAGCCAATGATTTTCAGAAGCCTTTCAACTAAATCCGTTCTGAGAGATTTGTCGTCAATAAAATCTGTCAGCTCCGCGAAGAATCCTGCGGCTTCGGCGCTGTGCCCCGGATCGCAGATGACGCCTCCGCAGGTGTCCACGAAGGGTCTATCCTTGTCGTCGTTTAACTCCCAGAATTCTCCGGTTTCAGGATTGCTGAACTTGTCGAGAATGTATTGCGATACCCGGACTGCGCCTGGAATCAGACGCGCCAAGCAATCCCTTGTTTTCTGCGGAATTTGCGGAGCCTGGGCGCATTTCAGGCTGTCAATCATGGCTCCGACGCAGACCATGAGAAAGCCTTCACCGCGCTGGGGCAGAATTTTTTTTGTGATATGATCGATGTTTTGGAAGGATTCTCCGCATTTGAGCGACTCGTCCATGAGGGAGAGCCCGAATCCGATCAGGCTGTCGTCCTCCTTCAATATCCCGTATTGCATAAATCCTGATGCCGCAAACACATGCGAAGGATCGTATTTGCCTTTTGCAACTTTTATGTTTCTTGGGTCGTCCGAAGCCTTGTTTGTGCGGATGTCAACAAGAAAAGGAAAATAGCCTCCGTTGATATCATAGCGCTCAAGAAGCGCCCTGGATATTTTGTCGCAGTAGTCCGTGAAAAATTCATCGAGGCGGATATTCCTGCCTGAAATCTTGAGTTCTAGAGCTGGCATAGCATTTTTTGCCAGCAGATAGGACCAGATGCCCAGGGCTCTGCAGTCGCCCCAGCTCCAGGCTCTCTGCTTGTCCAGTGGTCTGACTCGCCCGCTTATCGAGTCAACTTCAGCGAAAAGACCGGGAAAGGAGAGTCCCGGATTTGCCTCATCGAAATCAATTTTGATTTTCGCGAAATATTCAAGAGTTCTGTTCTGATATTCCCTGTTGAAATTGAGCAGGGCTGAAATTTCAGGCTTGCCCAGTTTCCTTTTCTCCGCCAGCATCAATAGTTTTTCCGCAGATATTTTTTTCATGTGTCCAACCCGTTGATGGAAGATGGGGAATGCGGCGAATCAGTTATTTCTTATAACGACCAATGTCTGGTCGTCAACTTGCTGGCGCCCCTCGGTGAAGAGGTCAACGCTTCTCAAAATCATGTCGTTAATTTCTTCGGGGGAAAGGCTTTTAGAACATGCCTCATTGAAGACTTCAATCAGACGGTCTATTCCAAACTCCTCGTCCTTCTCGTTTAGTGCCTCGGTAATTCCGTCAGTGAACATCAGCAGAGTCATCCCCTTCTGAAGTATGAAGGAGATGGAGTCGTATTCGCCGGCAATGTCTGATGGCATGAGGCCGGAAGCAACTCCGTCAGGATAGAGCATCCGCACCTTGTGCTCCGGAACATGGATTAGAAACTCGGTATGTCCCGCCCTGGCGTATTCCACTGTATTGTTTTTTATGTCAATAAGCACGCAGGCGACAGTCACGAAGCGCTCGTCTCCAGTATCTTTGTAGAGTGCAGTGTTGAGATCTTTCATGAGTGTGTTTATTGTTTGGAAACGACCGAGATCCGCCCTGATGAAGCTTCTTGTCATTGCCATCAGCATGCAGGCCGGTATCCCTTTCCCGCATGCGTCTCCGACGACGACAAGTAGCCTGTCTCCATCCATCTGGACGAAATCGTAGAAGTCGCCTCCGACCTCCTTCGCCGCCCTGTTGAAGGCTTTTATTACGAACTTGTCGTTTTCAGGGAAGTCCTTGGGCAGAAGCGACGCCTGAAGCTGTTTCGCAAATTCGATTTCCTGAGATATCCTTTGCTGTTTGCTGAGATCCGAGTAGGAATTGACGATGCTGTAGGCGAAAATGACGCGATCAGACATTGCTTTGAAGCTGTTGAACTGCTCGTGGGAAAAGAGCTTTCCGTCAATTCTGTCGTTTACAGCGCATATGACGCCGAAAAGCTTGCCGTCGAGTATGAGCGGAACAGCCATGAAGGACTCAATGGGAACGTTGCTGTCAATCGCGCTGAATCTCTGATCGGATGATGCGTCCGGGACGAAGAGAGGGACGCGTTTCAGCGCAGTTTCGCCGATTATCCCGTCGCCGATACGTATTTTTTCCCGGCGCAGGGATTCGAGTATGTATCTGGGCTTCGTCAGAATGTAGTCCTGTGACTTGTGCATCGGAGGGAACGCCCCGTAAATTCCGCAGGCCTTCAGGAAGCCCTTCTCTTCTATGAAAATGCAAAGGGAATTCGAGCCGACAAGATCCGCGGCATACTTCGCAATTGCGTTCATCGATTCCTCCACTTCGTCTATGGATTTCAGCGTCTTCGAGAAAAGCTTCAGGAAGCCCGCTGTCTCGTCCTCCCTCTTGGACGAATCCATATACATGCCGAGAAGATGCTTGGAGCGGAAATAGAAAAAGACCGCCAGCACTGTCATGGCCGTCGTGAAAATAGCAAAGAACAAAAGTTTTTGAGTATAGAAATCCATGTCAGATCAGAACCGTTGTTTGCAAAGTACAAAGCGCAATTATATCGCACCGAGAACAATATTTCAATCTTTTATTCGAATCTAGCTGTTATTTTAAGCAGAAATAGCAAAGACTGAGTCAAGCATCCTTGCAAGTATAAATCAGGGGAAAGTCCCGTTTTAATTCGAATCACAATTTTCCCGCCATTCAGTCGTTGCATGTCCCGACATGCTCCTCCTTCATGTCAGAAAAATCAGCTCAAAATCCTTGGCGGTGTCCGCAGTAAAGATACTTGCGGCTTTTGCTGGTGTCCTGTCTGTTAGGCTGTCTTTTTTCTTCAATCTTAATTCTGCACTTGGCATTTTGCAATCTCTGGCAAGGTTTATGTGTCTGACAGTAGGGCAACTTATTTTCGATTTCGGATTCACCTCATGAAAATTCGCCAGATTGCCATTTCCCCCGTAATTAGACAAGCCCATTCAAAGGATTTCCGGCAAACAACCTCCGAATCACATGGCGGG
>DYRX01000147.1 GCA_020718525.1 Victivallis vadensis | reverse complement strand
CGGCGACGGCAAAGCGGACATCCTCTGGCAGAACTCCGTGACTAAAAAGGCTCTGGACTACATCATGGACGGAGTCGTTGTAACAACGACGGGAACAATTTTTCCAGAGGGCACAAAAACCGTGATAGAGCCCCCTCTCTCGAATCCGTAAACCGTCAGCGTTCGTAATCGCTATCGTAATCGTGATCGTAATCGTGATCGGAAAACGAATTTAATTCGATTACGACTACGACAACGATAGCGACTACGATGTCTGGAATTGCAAAATGCAAATTGCGAATTGCAAAATTAAAATTGACAGCCTGACCTGCCTGCGCCTGCCTGCGCTATGCACTGCAGGCAGTTGCGGCACGCACAGGCAGAAGGCTGAACACCAACGGGGAGAACATATCGCTATTGCGCCTTGATTCTGCAATCGCAGGAAATTGTTGTGACTTTCACTGGAAAAATATGAGATGTCGGATGATTGTATCAGACCATTCCCACAGGTTCCATATTTGTGGGAATATTAGATTTGCCTGTGCGGAAGGATTCCCGCCGAGCAAATCTAGTATAGCGATTTCGACTCATGTTCGGGCTTTGATATGGAAAATTTGTTAAGGAATAAAAAAAATGATTGTATCGTCTCCTAGAAAATGGAAGCAGATCTTTGGTCCGGTGCCATCGCGGCGGCTGGGAAGATCCCTGGGCGTTGACATGGTTCCTGCCAAGACCTGCTCTCTGGACTGTGTCTATTGCGAGGCTGGGAGGACAAATTTGTTTACGATGGAAAGGCGCGCCTATGTGGATGCGTCGGAGATAATAGTGGAACTGCGGGAATGCCTTTCCGAGTCTCCTGCGCTTGACTATGTCACATTTTCAGGAGCTGGCGAGCCGACGCTGAACAGCGGTATTGGCGAGATTATCCGCTTTCTGAAAAGCGAGTTTCCGACTTACAAGCTTTGTCTCCTGACAAATGGCAGTCTGCTTGGAGACGAAGGGCTCATTGCGGAGCTTGAAGGTCTGGATTTGATTGTTCCTTCCCTCGATGCGGCGGACGAGATTAGCTTCAGAAAAATAAACCGTCCCTGTCAGGGGCTGACCTGCGAGCGGCTCATTGATGGTCTGGTCAAATTCCGGAAGAGTTCGAAAACCGAATTCTGGCTTGAGATCTTTGTCATTTCGGGGATCAACAGCTCCGAGGACTCGATTTTGGCCTTCAGAAGGGTTCTTGAAAGGATTCGTCCTGACAAGATACAGCTCAATTCATTGGATCGGCCTGGAGCGGAGAGCTGGGTGCTCAAGGCTACTTACTCGGACATGATCAGGATGAGGGATGCCTTCGCGGATATTGCGCCAGTGGAAATAATTGGAAAATGGGATGGAGCGGCCGTCCGGGTGGATAATATTGAGGAGGGCGAACTTGATGCGCGCATAGTTTCGATCATTTCGAGGCGACCCTGCACTGTCGCGGATTTGAGCTCCGTTCTTTCCCTGCCTTCCGAAGCGATTGCCGCCGCGCTTGGACGTCTGGGCGATCAGATTGTAGCTGAAGAGATGGAGCGAGGATTGTTTTACAGATCGGAATGATTTTTATTCAGGCGCTTGAAATAGGCGTGAATGGATTGTAGAGTTCCGGCTCGTTTCTAGAAGTCCAGTGAACATTTGCCTCGCGTGTCCGTTATTTTCGCGGTTTCAGTTTTTTCTGAAGAGGAAGTTTCAAATGTCCGTTGTGCCAAGACAGAGAATTTTCAGCGACAAGCTTCTGCTGTTTGCGCTGAGCCTCCTTTCCTTTCCGTTCCTGTCCTGCGCTGAAAATGAGATCGAGCTCAAGGCCTGGGGGGTTCCGGACGGCAACGACTGGAATGTCGCCGGCCAGACGAACGTTGCGATAGTCAACGCCTTCAAGAAGACTCACCCGAATGTCAATCTTGTTCCTGCGACTGGTCTGACTCTTCCCGGCGGACGTTCCATGGACACCGTGCCTCTGATGCAGATTGCTGGCGACATCTCTCCGGCGGTGATCTATGTCAATTTCAGGCAGTCGAGCACATACATAGATCAGAAATTTCTTTATCCGCTTGACAAATATTACGAGAAAGCCGCCGGGATCGAGATCAAGGGTGGACAGAATCTTTCCACAGATGAATACGTTGAGCGTCTTTCGAAGGGAAAGCACTATTCTTCAGTTTTCGAGAAAAGGGTTCCTAAGCAGTGCTGGGAAGTTATCCGCAGGGAATGTCCATACGGAAAAGACTGTCCGTATCTGAAGGAATGGGGGGAGGAACCGTCTGAAAAGCACTGGCACATATGGTGCATGCCGCAAAGCCAGGCTGTGATGGCGCTCTTCTACAGGAAGGATATATTCGCGGAAGCCGGGCTTCCGGATCATGCGCCCTCGACGATGGATGAATTTCTGGACTGGGCAAGGCGGATGCACAATCCGAAGGACAATGTATATGGCGTCAACATTCCGCTTGGGGAGCTTAGCTGGTCAACTTTGAGTTTTTTCTATTCCTGCGGAGCGAGGGCTGTCGAACGAGACAAGGACGGCAACTGGGTCTGCGTCTTCAATACTCCCGAGGCAGTGGAGGCCTACTATTTTGTCGCCAGGCTTTTTCTCGAGCGTTTCGACAACAAGTATGGCAATTTCAGGGGCGTGGTGAATTTGGGTGAGCAGAATTCGGCTATCCGCTATGCAATGTCCTTCGGCTATGTCGAGCAGAAGGCTTTTCAGAGGATTGATCCGAACACCACCGGCTTTGGTCCGGTTCCAAAAGGCCCCTCTGGAATTCGAGGGAGCGAATTCAACGCCCAGATGACTGGCATATACGCAGGATACGGCGCCAATATTCCTTTGCGCGACGTCTCCTGGGACTGGATGCTTTTCTATGGAGGGCACGAGGCTGGGCTCATACAGACCAAAGTCTATGTGGAAAACGGCTTCGGGCGCTTTGTCCAGCCATCGCTTCTGGAAGAGGCGGGCTATCCTGATCTGGTTTCGAAGGTTCCGCCGGGCTGGGTGGAGGCGTCGAAGGAGTCCATAGAAAACGGAATTCCCGAGCCTTACGGGAAGAACTGCCAGCTCATCTACCGCTACATGAGCCAGGCTATTGATCAGATCCGCACGGATTCGAAGGTTGAAGACTGCATTGGCCGAAAGGATGCAGAAGGCGCAAAGCAAAGAATCAAGGAGATACTTGACATCAGGGTCGAAATGGCGAATCAGAAGATGCTGAACATACTCCCGAAGGACATCTTAAAATTCCGCACCAGGGTGGCGGCTGGGGTTTCTATCTTCATCTTTCTTGTTTTCGTTTTGCTCTTCTACAAGGTTTTCAAGACATTTTCGCAGAGCATGATACGAAGCGATGCGGACCGCGCCCGAGGTGACTGGCAGTTCTCCCGCTACAAGATCCCCTACCTGATACTCCTTCCCGCAGTGCTCAGCATCGGCGTCTGGAGCTATTGGCCGCTGGCGAGAGGGACGCTTATGGCGTTCCAGGACTACAATGTCAGGGGCTTCAGCACCTGGATCGGCTTCGAAAATTTTGCGAACGTCCTTTTCAACAGCGAGTTCTGGTACGCTCTTTACGTATCTTTGAAGTACACCCTTCTTTTCATGAGCTTTGGTTTTTTTGCGCCAATCATTCTGGCACTTCTTCTCAGCGAGGTGCCCAGGGGCAAAATACTCTTCCGCACGATTTTCTATCTCCCTGCGATGCTTTCCGGAGTAGTTGTCATTTTTCTTTGGAAGGGCTTCTACGGCGAGCACGGCATGATCAATCAGGTGCTGAACTTTTTCGTTAAAACCGCCAACTTCATTTTCGACGCAAAAATTGATGAGTTTGCCATCGAGTGGCTCAGCTCGCCCAATTTTGCGCTTTTCTTCTGCCTTCTCCCGACAATATGGGCGGGAATGGGGCCGGGCTGTCTTATCTATCTTGCCGCTCTCAAGGCGATTCCTGACGATCTCTATGAGGCGGCGGACATTGACGGTGCCGGTCCGGCTCAGAAGGCTTTATTCATTGCGATTCCTTCCATCAGGGCGCTGATTTCCATCAATTTCATTGGAGCCGCGATTGGGTGCATGCAGAGCGGAAGCACTTTTGTACTGGCAATGACTGGCGGAGGGCCCTACACGCCCTACGGCGAAACGGAAGTCATTGGTCTCCACATATTTTGGGAGGCGTTCGGCTATCTCCGCTTCGGTGTAGCGACGGCGATGGCATGGGTGCTGGGCGTCATATTGATCGGATTCACCGTCCAACGCCTGCAGAAGCTCAGCAAGATGGAGTTCAAGGCCGCCGGGGGAGGAAACATCTAAGATGCCTGTTATCAGCAATATAGGAACAAAGAGCTTCAAGGTCAGGTTCTTATACGCCTGCATTTACGCCATACTCATCTTGGGTTCAGTCTCCATGATATATCCGCTCTCGCTGATGCTTGCAGGATCCGTCAAGAGCGAAGCCGATTCCTGGTCAATCAGCCCGTATCCGGAGTTTTGGTTCGACGACGTGATCCTATTTCAAAAATATGCGGAGGCGAAGTACAACTCATCCGCTCAGACGGCGCAGAACTCTTGGCTTACGCCGATTCTGAGCTGGAGGACGATCAAGGTTCCGGTGCAGGTTCCGGAAGACTGCGTCAGCGATCTTCGCGAATGGCGGAGAACAATTCCCGCTGGCAATAGAAATGTCGGCTTCACGTTCGGCATGGGCATTCTGCCGAAAAACCTGAGATCTTTCCGTGCGTTCATGTCCAATCATTTCAATGGGAGCATCGAGGAATACAACAAGGTCGCCGGACAGCTTTGCCCTTCGCTAAGCGGAATAAGGCCGCCCCAGGAAATAATAGGCAGATACAAGAACAGGAATGTTTCCCCGGAATTCTCACGGATAATGGACGAATGGAGAGAGACGATTCCAGCGGAGGATCTGATCGTGTCTGGCGCGCGGGGACATTATGCATTGTCCTACCTGTACGGGATCTACACAAGCAGGATTGAAAACTACAATGCGGCGCATGGAACTTACTACAAGTCATACGGAGATATTCCCCTCACAGCGCAGGTGCCGAAGACTGATTCGCTCGAGCGCAAAGACTGGGAAAAATACGTGCGCAACGATATTTATCTTGGCTACATAAGACTCAAACCTGCGCTTCAGGGCGCGTTCGCAAAATTTGTGCGAGGCAACTATCCTGATATTGCGGCGTTCAA
The DNA here is from genome assembly GCA_020718525.1 of Victivallis vadensis. Taxonomy (GTDB): domain Bacteria; phylum Verrucomicrobiota; class Lentisphaeria; order Victivallales; family GWF2-50-93; genus DYRX01. The sequence goes on along the minus strand of DYRX01000147.1, from coordinate 4,733 downwards.
TGCTGAAAATGAGACCGAATTTCTGTCCTTCGAAGATATTCCGTTTCCTGAGAAGCTAGATTCGGCTCCCTATTTGCGTCAGGACTTCGAAGCCTTTATAAAAGACTCAGCCGCATGTCCTGCGGAAATGCTTGAGATAGACAGCGAGGATCAATCCTTCCAAAAATTTGTCGAGAAAAAGCGCGGTTCGTTTTCGGCGGGCCATCCCAGCCTGGGAAGAATTGTCGAGGCTGAAGACTGGATCGAATGCAAAAGCAGGCGTCTCCCGATCATATGGGAATTCACCATGCGCAACTATCTGCAGGTTCTTGGCTATCTTGCGATGCATGGAAACGGTCTTCTCAATACTCTCATCTACTGCTCGCTTGCCGTGGCTACGGCTCTCATGGTCAACCCTCTCGCCGCCTACGCCCTGAGCAGATTCCGTCTTCCCAGCACATACAAGATTCTTCTTTTCTGCATGGCTACGATGGCTTTTCCCGGCGAGGTGACGATGATACCCGCATTTCTCCTTCTCAAGAGATTTCCGCTTTGGCCAATCATCGCGGGGATTGCCATCTGCCTCATTTTATTCGTGATCCTGGAAAAACTTCTCCCAAAAATCCCGGAAAACCTCCGGGCTCTCCTCTCGCTCGCCGCCGGTCTGGTCTGCGGGATCTTTGTGCTTCCTTCCATATCGGATGAGTTCGCCAGCACTAGCCTGCTCAACACTTATGCCGCCCTAGTCCTTCCGGGAATGGCGAACGGCTATTTCATTTTCCTTCTCAAAGGCTTTTTTGACAGCATGCCCAAGGAGCTCTACGAGGCGGCTGACATTGACGGAGCCAGCGAATGGACGAAATTCTGGATGCTCACAATGAATCTTTCCAAGCCCATTTTGGCTGTGATCGCGCTTGGCGCCTTCACCGGAGCCTATTCGGCATTCATGATGGCGCTCATCATAATTCCAGATCAGAGCATGTGGACCATCATGGTCTGGATCTTCGAGCTTCAAGGCGAAGTTCATCAGTCAGTCGTCTATGCCTCGCTCGTGATCGCCGCAATTCCGACGTTCACTATTTTTGTCCTCTGCCAGAACGTCATCATGCGCGGAATTGTCGTGCCCACCGAAAAGTGACACGGGAAATGAAGACTGCTCTCAAATTTCGAATCCGCCCGCTTCCGCTCCGTTCAGCCGCCTTGCAACTGATTTCTATCCTATTTTTTGCATTCGCCCAATTCCTGACTGACGCATCAGAAGGAGAAGTCAAGCTTTCAAAGCGCGAGAAGGCGCAAAAGGTGATCGAGCTGACAAAAATACATCAAATTTATGTTGACACGCTTCTCTCAACTCTCGAGCAGACTCAGATGTCCAAGGACGACAAGGCTCTTGTCCGTAAAATTGCCGATCCCGAAAAGCTGAGGGATGCTTTTCTTCCGGTCTATCTGGATTTCTACAGCGAGGAGGAGCTTGACGCGATGATTTTGTTCTATTCCAGCGATGCAGGTGCTTCAATCATTTCAAAAAGCCAGGATTTGGCGGAAAAACTTCGCGCAATCAGCATCGAATGGCAAAATTTGCTCAATGCCGAACTGAGAGAAGGCAAGAATGCCAAAGAGATTCCGGCAAATTAATTGAATAAAATAATCATCAGTGTTTTACTTCTGCCCAATATGTGTTATATTCACAGCTCGCTTTTCTCTGTCTTCGCCTTTTTTCCGGGACTCTGCGTCTCCGCTGGAAAAATGGACGAACGAAAAGCCCTGTATTTGGTATTTTCTAAATTTCAAATTAAAGTGGAAGGGAATGGCAATGGGGAAGGAACTGATCGCAAAAATCAAGTCGAAAAAGGCAAGCGTCGGAATCGTCGGTCTCGGCTATGTCGGACTGCCGCTCGCCGCTGAATTCGTGAGAGCCGGCTTCAATGTCGTGGGCTTTGACATTGACGGCGAAAAAATCAAGATGCTTGACGCCGCGAAAAGCTACATCAAGCATATTTCCTCGGAAAAGCTCAAGGAGATGAACTCCACGAAACGTTTCAAGGCGACATCCGATTTTTCGAAAAGCTCCCAGTGCGACGCCATCATCATCTGTGTCCCGACTCCCCTTACTCATCACAGGGAGCCGGACATGAGCTACATCGTCTCCACTGCCCAGACTCTTGCCCCCTACGTGAGGAAGGGACAGCTTTTCTCCCTCGAATCAACCACATATCCGGGAACAACCAGAGAAGTCCTGATACCTATTCTCGAAAGCAAGACAGGCTTGAAGGCATGCAAGGATTTCCATGTCTGCTTCTCCCCAGAAAGAGAAGATCCGAACAACAAGGACTTCTCGACCTCTACAATTCCAAAAGTCGTCGGAGCAGACGACAAGGACAGTCTTGCCGTGGCACAGGCCCTCTATGACTGCGTGATCTGCAAGACGATTCCTGTGTCCAGCTCGGCCGCCGCCGAGGCGACCAAACTGCTAGAAAACATCTTCAGATGCATCAATATCGCCCTGGTCAACGAGATGAAGGTCATCTTCGACAAAATGGGGATTGACGTATGGGAAGTCATCAACGCCGCAAAGACTAAGCCGTTCGGCTTCATGCCCTTCTATCCTGGACCTGGCCTCGGTGGACACTGCATTCCGATTGACCCGTTCTATCTGACTTGGAAAGCAAGAGAGTTCGACAGCCCGACCAAATTCATCGAGCTTGCCGGCGAGATCAACACCCATATGCCCTATTACGTCATAGAAAGAGCCAACGAAGCCGCCAACGCCGCGAAAATCACTCTGAATGGCGCCAAGGTCCTCCTCGTGGGGCTCGCATACAAGAAGAATGTTGACGATCTCAGGGAAAGCCCGTCTTTTGTCCTTTGGAAGCTCCTCGATAAAAAAGGAGCCAAAGTCGAGTACTACGATCCTTACTGCCCGCTGGTGCCCAAACTCAGGGAATACCCTAAGTACGCTGGAAAAAAGAGCGTGAAACTTTCTCCGTCTTCGAAGTATGATCTGATTCTGATCGCGACCGACCATGACTCCGTTGATCACGAAGCCATCGCCAAGCTTGGCAAAGTCGTTGTTGACACCAGAAACACCGTTAAAAAAGCGAAGAACGTTGTGAAGGCATGACCAAACCGAAAAAAATTCTTGTCACAGGAACCGCAGGCTTCATCGGCTTTCACACCGCTATGAGACTGCTTGGAAAGGGCTTTGAAGTCGTCGGAGCAGACAGCTTCAACGCCTATTATCCGACAGTCTTGAAAGAAGCACGCTCGGAGATTCTCCGCAAGCAGAAGGGCTTCACTGAAAAAAAACTGAACCTCGCCGACAGATCGGCCGTCGAGTCGCTTCTGAAGGAATTTGATTTCACACTGGTCTGCCATCTTGCGGCGCAGGCGGGAGTCAGATATTCGCTCAGCAATCCCCACGCCTACGAGGAAAGCAACATGATGGCTTTCCTCAATATCCTGGAACTGGCAAGGCACGGCTCAATAAAACGCCTGGTCTATGCGTCAAGTTCCAGCGTATATGGAGGGAATACGAAAATTCCGTTCTCGGAATCGGACAGGGTTGACTCTCCAATAAGCCTCTATGCCGCCACCAAGAAGGCGAACGAGCTCATGGCGCACTGCTACACCCATCTGTACAGCATTCAAACTGTCGGTCTCAGATTTTTCACGGTCTATGGTCCCTGGGGACGCCCCGACATGGCGATGTGGCTCTTCACCGAGGCGATTCTTGCCGGAAAGAACATCAAGGTCTTCAACTACGGAAAAATGCGCCGCGATTTCACTTTCATCGAGGATATCGTGGGCGGAATCGAGGGGGCGATGTTCAGCGACAAACTGGATCCTTATGAAGTCTTCAACCTCGGCAACCACCGCAGTGAAGAGCTCATGGATGTCATTTCCATAATCGAAAAAGAGCTCGGTATGAGCGCGGGCAAGGACTTACTGCCCCTTCAGCCGGGCGATGTCCTTGAAAGCTACGCGGACATTGACAAGGCAGAGGCAAAGCTTGGATTTTCTCCGGAAACCTCTATTTCAAAAGGCATCCCCGCCTTTATTTCATGGTACAAAAGCCATGGAGATCTGGTGCAGAAAATTCGCGAGCAAAGACCGCGGGAATAGGCGTGCCTGCCGGCTTCTGCCGGCGAGCTTTGGCAAGTAGCAGAAACTGAGAACAGGGGGGCGTGTCTCCCCCAGTCTTCATTTTCTTTCCGGAGCAGTTTTATGAAGCGCTTCAGAAACACAATAAGGCATCCCGATAAAAAATCGTCCAAGGCGAAAACTGCGTCATTGCTTTACTACGACCACTGTGTTGATCTCCATGGACTTACATCAGACCAGGCAATTGTCAGACTGCGCTCCTTCATGCAGTCGCACAGATCCTCGACTATCCTCGTCAATCATGGCAAAGGTTCTGGGATCCTTCGGGCTCAAGTCCGTAGTTTCCTCAGGGAATCCATTGGCAGTTCAAAGATCCGATTTGGCGAATCCATCCCGCTCCCGGAAGGCGACGGCGTCACCCTAATCGAAGTTTGAGAACGATATAGATGTAATGATTCGCTGGATGCATTGATCCGCCTCAATACTTGAAGGTGCATCGCTTGTCGGGTCTATTTCCGCTTTTCTTGCTGGAAAAAAGCAGAAAGAGAATTCATTTGCACAGAAAAACAGTGCATCCTAAGTGATCTCTGCGGAATATTCTAGTCAATCTCTACAAACAGCGAGTTCTGCTCATGGCAGACGGGGCATTCGAG